>JBNJFD010000010.1:0-10816 GCA_051746525.1 Bacillota bacterium
AGAGGTGAAAAAAATGAAACAAGTAAAATTGATTTACAATCCAATGGCAGGGTCTAAAGAGTTTCCTAAAAAAATAGATAAATGCATTGAGAAGTTTCAGGCTGCGAACTATCAGGTTAATATTTTTCGCAGTTCTCAACCTGGTGATTTAGTTGAAGGATTAAAGGAAGGGATTACAGATGCTGATGCAGTAGTAGTTGCTGGAGGCGATGGTTCAGTTAATGAAATAATTAATGGGATGATGAAATATAACATAGATTTGCCTTTAGGTGTACTTCCTGCCGGAACTGCTAATGACTTTGCCTGTCATTTAAATATTCCTAATGATATTGGTCAAGCTCTTGATGTGATTACTGAAGAGAATATTAGGGCAATTGATTTAGGGCAGGTTAATGATAGATATTTTGTCAATGTTTGTGCAGCAGGATTATTAGCTAATGTTTCTCATCAAATTGATATAAATCTTAAAAACACTTTAGGTAAATTAGCTTACTATATTAAAGGAATAGAACAACTTCCTAAATTTGAAGCTTTACCTCTGCGGATTAGTGAACCTCATAATACTATTCAAGATGAATTTTATTTATTTTTGGTTTTAAATGGTAAAAGTGCAGGAGGATTTAATCGTTTAGCGCCAGAAGCAAAAATTGATGATGGATTATTTGAATTTGTTGGAGTTAAGGCTTGTCCACTGCACGAGGCAGCAGGCTTGTTTGTAAAGATTTTGCAGGGCAAACATTTAGCAGATAAAAATATAGTTCATTTGAAAGGTGAACAATTTAAAATCGAGATATTAGACCAACAATTTAAAGGTTATAGTTCTGATGTGGATGGAGAACAGGGGCCCGATTTTCCCTTAGAAATAAAATTGTTTAGAAAAGAATTAAAGGTTTTTGCAAATTGATAAAATAGAATAAACTACTTAGGGATAGACTAATGTTCTATCTCTGTTGTTTTTTTTGGAGTCAAATACTTAATAGATTAAGCAGGATTATTTGTAAAGTTTATAGAAAAGATTACAATAGGAGTTTTTAATTAAAATAATTATTTGATTCGCCATTTATTGTGCGAGAGATTAATTGTGGATTAAGTAGAAATATTTTTGTCATGGTTTGAAAAAAAGAAATAGAGGGGTTAATATGAAAAAAGATAAAGTTTTGGTTTTAGAGTGTAAAGATTATAATGTAGAGTTAATTAAAGAGAAAGTTAAGGCGGCACTACATACTATCAGCAGTATAGAAAATTTTATTACTAAAGAAACAAAAGTGCTATTAAAACCTAATTTGTTAATGGCTAAAGAGCCGGAAGCAGCAATTACAACTCATCCAGCGGTAGTACAAGCTGTTGCTGAGTTAATAATAGATTTAGGAGCAGAAGTTGTAATCGGTGATAGCCCAGGAGGAACTTTTAATAAAAATAGAATTAAAAGGCTGTATCGTAAAACGGGGATGAAAAAAGTAGCTGAAAAAACAGAAGCTAAATTAAATTGGAATTTTGCTTCTACAACTAAGCCTTTTGCTTCAGGTAAAGTTTTAAAGAATATAAAATTTGCTCAATTTGTTGAAGAAGCTGATCTAATAATAAATTTACCTAAATTTAAAACCCATGGATTAACAAAGATGACTGGTGGAGTTAAAAATATGTTTGGGACAATACCAGGATTATTAAAGGCAGAATATCATATGAGAATGCCGCAAATTGAAAATTTTTCTGATGCGTTATTAGATGTAGTTTTAGCAGTTAAACCGCAGCTAACTATTGTAGATGGAATAGTAGCTATGGAAGGAGAGGGTCCATCTAGTGGAGAACAAAGAGAATTCAATAAATTACTGCTTGGTTCTAATCCTTTAGCTGTAGATGTAATAATGGCTGATTTAGTAGGGATTGAACCACAAGCTGTGGCTACAATTGCAGCAGCTCAAAGAAGAGGTTTAGTGCATAGCTTAAGTCAAATTAAATGTTTAGGAGATAATAGTAGATTAGACAACTTCAGTACTCCAACTATAGATTCTTCAGCTCAATTATTAGACAGAAGAATGCCTAGTTTTTTAGCTGATGTGGCTGCTAAATTAGTTAAACCTAAGCCAGTGTTTAACGAGCAGCAGTGTATACAATGTGGTGCTTGTATTGAGAGCTGCCCACCGCAGGTAATTACTAAAACAGAAGCAGGAGTAGAAGCTGATTTAGATAATTGTATTCGCTGTTTTTGCTGTCAAGAATTATGTCCTGAAAATGCTGTAGTGATTAACCGTCCTTGGTTAGGAAAGTTGTTATTTGGGGATTGATGCTAAATTTTATTTTTCGCAACTGAACTATTATTAGAGGTGAAATTATGGAAAAAGATAAATTTGAAAATTTAGCTGCTAAACTAGCAAATAATGAACAAATTATAGGAAAACATGAGAAATATTTTAATTCAGCAGTATTGCTACCTGTGATTAATTTAGATGGTGAACTACATCTCTTATTTCAGCAGCGGGCTAATGGGATTAGACAAGCAAATGAAGTTTGTTTTCCAGGAGGAAAATATGAAGAAGAAGTAGACCAAAACTATTGGCAGGCAGCAGTTAGAGAAACAGGAGAAGAATTGGGAATAGAAGAAGAAAGAATTAGATTTTTAAGTAAATTAGGGACTATTGTAGCGCCTATAGGAGTTACAATTGATGCTTTTGTAGGGAAGATTGATATTTCCAGTATTGAGGAATTGAACCTTAATGAGAATGAGGTAGCAGATGTTTTCACTATTCCATTATCTTATTTTAAAGCTAGTGAACCTGAAGAACACCGGGTCAGAGTTGAGATTCAGCCGCATTACTTTAACCAGCAGGGGCAGAAGGTGACTCTATTACCAGCAGATGAACTTGACTTGCCGCCTAAGTATTCTAAACCCTGGGTTGGGAAAGAACATGATATTTATGTTTATTCTACGGAGTACGGTATTATCTGGGGGATAACAGCAGAATTGATAGTTGAATTAATTAATAAATTAGACTAGCTTAATTATGTGATATCTCAAGGAGGTTTTTAAATGGAACAATTACCTGATCGTTTTCATCTTTCTTTACTCCCACAAGCAAATGTAGATGCAGTAGTTCAAGGGATTAATTATCGATTTACAGTGTTAACCTCGCAATTGATTAGAATGGAATATTCTGAAACAGGAGATTTTGAAGACCGAGCTAGTCAAATTTTTTGGCATCGCAAATTGCCAACTCCTGATTTTGAGGTAGAAGAAAAAGAAGATACTTTAATAATTGAAACTGAACATTTATATTTGGAATATCAAATTAAGGCGGAAAGTTTTAATAATCAATCTCTGCAGATTAAAGTTAAGAATTTAAATGAAGACTGGTATTTTGGCAAAGAAAATAGTGAGAATTTGAAAGGAACGATTAGGACTTTAGATAATATTGATGGTGGGACTGAATTAGAGCAAGGATTAATATCTAGGGCTGGTTGGTCAGTAGTAGATGACAGCCAAAGCCTAGTATTTAATAGCCAAACTGGTTGGATAGAGCCGCGAGAACTAGGAGATAACTATCAAGATTTTTATTTTTTTGGATATGGGCATCAGTATTTGCAATGTATTCAGGATTTCACTAAAATTTCTGGGGAGATTCCATTATTACCTAAATGGGCTTTAGGTAATTGGTGGAGCCGATATTGGGATTATAGCCAACAGGAATTGAAAGAATTAGTTAATAATTTTAAAGCTCAAGGAATTCCTTTATCTGTTTGTGTAATAGATATGGATTGGCATATTGTCGATAATCAATATACAAAAGGCTGGACTGGTTATACTTGGAATAAGAACTTGTTTCCTAATCCTGAAGAATTAATTGATTTCTTACATCAAAATCAATTAAAGACCACACTTAATCTTCATCCAGCAGATGGGGTTTATCCTCATGAAAAGCAGTATAATGATTTTGCTCGCCAAATGGGAATAGAAGTTGAAAGTGAAGAAGCAGTAGAGTTTGATATTACTAATATTGAATTTATAAATAATTATTTTGAATTACTACACCATCCCTTAGAGGAAATGGGAATAGATTTTTGGTGGATAGATTGGCAGCAGGGAACAGAAACTAAAATTGAAGGTTTAGATCCTTTGTGGGCTTTAAACCATCTTCATTTTTATGATCGAGGTAAAGATAATAGAAGACCATTTATTCTTTCAAGATGGAGTGGTCTAGGCAGTCATAGGTATCCTATTGGTTTTTCAGGAGATACAATAATAAGTTGGGAATCACTACAGTTCCAACCTTATTTTACTGCTACTGCTTCTAATGTAGCTTATAGTTGGTGGAGCCATGATATTGGGGGACACTGTGAAGGTCAAGATGAAGAAGAATTATATACTAGATGGGTTCAATTTGGTGTATTTAGCCCTATCATGAGGCTTCATTCTACTAAAGAGAAATATTTAGACCGTAGACCATGGACTAAAAGTAAGGGTGTGAGCTCAATTGTAAAAGAAAATATGCGTTTGCGGCACTCTTTAATTCCATATTTGTATAGTATGTCTTGGCGAAATTATAATCAAGGCATTCCATTGATTAGACCAATGTATTATTATCATTCTGAGCAGGAAGAAGCGTATAATTTTACTAGTCAGTATTATTTTGGTAGTGAATTATTAGCTGCGCCTCATATGAAGCCCTTAAATGAAAGCACTAATTTAAGCAGAAAACCGATTTGGTTACCAGAAGGTGATTGGATTAATTTCTTTACTGGTGAGTATTATAGAGGAGATAATTGTTATGTTGAATACGGTAAGTTAGAAGACATACCTGTTTTTGCTAAAGCAGGTGCAATAGTTCCATTAGGTCCTAAAGCTCCTTGGGGTGGAGTTGCTAATACTAAAGAATTAGATGTTTATGTTTTTGCAGGTGCAGATAGCAAATTTGAATTGTATGAAGATGCAGGGGCTAAAGTTGATTATTGTGAAGGCGAATTTGGTATTACAAAATTTATTCAAACTTGGGCCGAAGATCAATTGCAATTTGAAATTAGCTCGGTAACAGGTAATAAGGATGTTGTTCCTGAGAACCGAGATTATGAATTGTTTTTCAGAGGAGTAAAAAGACCAAATAGAGTTGATGTATCTGTTGATGGACAATTACAAGAGATTGGATTTAGCTATGATCAAAAGAAGGAAACAGCAATTGTTTATATCCCAAGAGTACATCCGTCTAACCAAGTTACAGTTAATTTATTTGCTGAATCTGGGACTTTATTATCTCGGAGAGATAGAACTCAAAACAAATGTACTAAGTTATTAAAATCTTTCAAAATGAAAACTAGAGCTAAAGCTCAGATTGAGAAAAGAATAATAGCAGATAAAAAAAGAGAAGATATTAATTTATTAAAAGATTTTTTAACTGTATTAACTACTGCTCAAATTAGAGCAATAGTTGAAACTTTTTATGGTGTAGGTGTGTCTAAAATTAAGACAGACGAAGAGAAAAAAATAATTGCTTGGAATAATGAGAAACGTACTTCATTTAAGTATCATTTTTCTAGTTGGAATCAAGATAGCCCAAATTCTAATGAAGCTATTATATCTCAGTTTAAGGTATTTAAACCGCAAAACAAGAATGATAATAAATGGCAGCTAAAATTTGATTATTGTGATTTGTTTAATATAATATATAATGAGATAGATTTTTAATCTTAGAAATTTTGTTAGCGATTATCATTAATTGAATAAAACAATTATTAATGGTATAATCATATCTAAAGGTAATATGTTTTATATTAAATATTAAAATGTGGAGAGGGATTTAACTAATATGGAAAAGAAAATAAAAGATTATTTATTGAATAATAAATACAAACAAGGTCTTATGGTTGTTAACCAAACAGGAAAAATTTTAGGTTTAGATAAACCTGTGGCAGATATATTTGAAGCCAACCCTCAAGATATTATTAATAAGGATATAAACTATTTTTTCAATAAAGAAATAGTACTAGATGATTGTATTGATCAAAATAAAGAAATAGTTGAATTAGAAATTAAAACTGTTAATCACGAGAATATTAAAGTTAATTGTTTAATTAGCTCTTTTTATTTAGGAGAAGATAAATTATATCAAATTAATTTTAGAAAAATTGATAATTCTGCTTTAGAAAAACAATTGAGCATTTTAACTAAATTCATTGAAAAAGATCCCAATCCTGTATTTAGAATTGCAGAAGATGGTGATTTGTTATATGCTAACCCAATTGGAGAAACCATTGTAAGTGAATTAAAGCAGCAAGAAAACAATACAGAGCCTGATACTTGGGAGAAATTTATAGCTGGATTTATAAATGATAATCAAAGTAAGAAAATAAAGATTGAAACTAGTGATAAGATTTTTTTATTTCAGGTTGTGCCAATAAATAGTGATAATTCATTTAATGTTTATGGTAAGGATATTACAAAACTAGTGGAAACTAAGAGTAATATAGAAAAATTAATCAATTATGATTTTCTGACTGGGTTACCTAATAGAAGTTTGTTTTCGGAGAGATTAAAAGAAGACTTAAAAATAGCTAATCAGAATAATGAATTAGTAGCAGTTTTATTTATGGATTTAGATAATTTTAAAAAAGTTAATGATTCTTTAGGTCATGAAGTGGGTGACAAATTATTAGCTAAAGTTTCGCAGAAATTAAGGAATTTAGTAGAGGAAAATGATTTTTTAGCTCGTCTAAGTGGAGATGAATTTGGAGTTATTATTAATGGAAGACGGAATATAAATGAAATTAGTAAATTGTTGGAAAAATTTATTAATGAATTTTCTCAACCTTTTGATATTATTAGTTCTGACGGTAAAAAGACTGAGATTTTTATGACTTTGAGTATTGGAGCTGCTATTTATCCTAATGATAGTAAAAATTTAGAGCAATTAATAAAAAACTCAGAGACTGCTAAAAATAAAGTTAAAGAGAATGGGAAAAATCATTATCGCTTTTATTCAGATGAGATGAATGAAGAAGTTTTAGAAGATTTAGAATTAGAAGCAAAATTAAGGCATGCTATTGATAATGATGAATTTGTACTTCATTATCAACCCCAAATAGATTTGAATAAAGGACAAGTTTTTGGAGTAGAAGCATTAATCAGATGGAAAAGTGAAGAATTAGGATTGGTTTCACCAGGGAGATTTATTCCTTTAGCAGAAAGAACAGGATTAATTATTCCAATTGGTGATTGGGTTTTAAAGGAGGCTTGTTTAGAAGCAAAAGAATTCCATAAAGCAGGTTATTCTGATTTGAAAATGGGGATAAATTTATCAGCACGTCAATTTGGTGACAATAAACTAATTGAAAAAATTAGCACTAATATATCTGAAACAGAATTAAATCCTGCTGCTTTAGAACTAGAAATTACAGAAAGTGTAATTATGCAGAATATTCAAGAGAGTGTAAGTAAATTAATTGAATTGAAAGAATTAGGCGTAAACTTCTCTATTGATGATTTCGGAACAGGTTATTCTTCTTTGAGTTATTTAAAAGAATTTCCAATTGAAACTTTAAAAATAGATCGTTCTTTTGTGGACCAAGTTCCTGGTGACAGAAATGATACGGCGATTGTAAAAGCAATTATTGATTTGGCTCACAATTTAAATTTGAATGTAATTGCTGAAGGTGTAGAGAATTTGGATCATGTACAATTTTTAGAAGATAATAATTGTGATCGTATTCAAGGATATTATTTTGGAAGGCCAATGTCCAAAGAAGAATTAATTGAATTTTTAAATAATGAATCTTGGAAGACATATTGTAATTAATTTTTTCTCCGTTAGCTTATCTAAGCTGGCGGTTTTTTATATAAATAAAATAATAAGAGATGCAGGAAAATTAATATAGATAGCGAAAAAACGTAACAAGTGTAGTAATAAAATGTGATATTTGACTGGGCAGCTAATTTTTATTAAAGCGAGGTGAAAAAATGAGACTTAATTTTATTATAGCATTAATTTTATCTATTGTGGTAGCGTCTTTTGCAATTGTGAACTCAAAAGTTGTAGCAATAAACCTATTATTTTCTACAGTCTCTGTATCACAGGCATTAGTTATTTTTATTTCAGTAGCAGTAGGGGCAATAATTGCTTTGCTATTTGGATTAGTTAAAGAGTTTAAGCTAAAAAGAGATTTAAAAGATAGCAAACAGCAGATTAAAGAATTAGAAAAAGAGAACAAACAGCTTAAAGAGGAACTGCAGGAGGGGCAAGATGGTTTTAATAACCGTAATATAACGGATAGTTATTCAGAACAACAGGAAGCAGACCAGGAATTAAATAAAAGCACTGTTGATAAGACAAATAAGGGAGGAGATAAAGATGACAGTTAATTGGAGTGAAGATTTAAAAATAGGAATTGAGATAATAGACCAACAACACCGAGCTTTTTTTGAGCAGCGTGATAAATTTATGAAGCAATGTACTAAAATATTAGCTGAACAGGGAGATACTTCTCAAACAAGAGAAGAAATAGATGAACTGTTTTATTTTCTAACTGACTATTTCACAACCCATTTTAATGATGAGGAAAAGCTGCAGCAGGAGCATGATTATCCTTATTATGAGCAACATAGAAAACAGCATCAAGATTTTATAGCGAGAGTTAAAAAATTAAAATATGAATTTTTAAATAATGAAGAGGTTGATCGGGAATTATTGGAAGAATTAAAAGAACAGATTAGTAATTGGTTTGTTAATCATATTTCTAAAAAAGACACAGAATTAAAAGAGTATATAGAAGCATAATTAAGTTATTTTAATTTTAACTAGGAGGAATTAAATATGGAAACGGAAAAAGCAAAATCGAATAGTAAATTTAAATTATGGTTAGGTTTAGCAGCAGCGGTAATGGTATTGTTATTTGCGGCTAATTTAATTATAGGAAATATGCTGGAAAAAGAATTAGCTCAAAATATAGAGCAAAAGTTAAAAAAAATAGAGCAACCGATTGATTTCACTTATGAAAGTTTAAATGTTAATCCGCTATTTGCTCAAATTACTTTTAAGGAAGGGCTAGTAAAGTTAGATGATCCGGGAAGCAAAATGGATATTAAATGGGATAAATCAGTATATCAAGTAAGCTATGCTGATTTATTTAATTTAATTAATGAACCGGAGTTTAAGATTGATAAAGTACAGAGTTTAGATACTAAGTTTGATGATTTAGAAATAACAGGTATGGTTAATGGTAAAGAAAAATTTGATTATTTATTTTCTTTTTCAGATTTAGGAATTAAATTCAATGGAGATTTATCACGCCAGACTTTAAAAAAGAATCCGCAAAACTTTTTAAAACATAACCAAAATTTAGAACTGTCTTTTTCAGATTTTGAAATGGATTTGCCGAGATTGTTTAATAAGATATTAATTAATTCTAATTTGCAAGAAAAGTTATTCAAATTAGGAGAAGTTAATTTAATACTTGATTATACTGCAGATAATAAAAATATAAAAATAGAAGAAACAGTTGATTCATCTTATTCTTCAGGAAACTTAGCAGGAGATATTAAATTATTAGGAGAAAATGTAGAAAACATAACAGGTATGAGATTGGATTTGCAGAGCAAAGGTGATTTTGAAATAAATAATTTAAAATGGGGTTTAGCAGAAAAAACAGGCAAATATACTATTAAAAAGATTAGTGGTAATTCAGAGTTTGAAATTGATCGTGAAATTAATTTTGCTGACCATGTTAAAGGGGATAATATGTTTTTTGGGAATGCAAAATATGATTTTAATTTAGAAGGATTAAAAATTCAAACAGCAGGGAACTTAAAGCAAAAATTGTCTGCTAATCCTTTTGTAATGATGTCTGGGATTAATATCAGTGAGATATTGCTTAACAATTTGAATTTTATTTATCAGATAACTAATAAAGAAATGAGAATAAAAGAAGCTAAATTAGATAGTTCAGTGGTAGATGCTGATGGGATTGCTACTTTAGAATTGAATAATCAATACCCTAATTTGTCTAAAATTAATAATTTTGAAGTTAAATTAAGTGATTTCAAAGGTAACTTACGAACGTTATTTGAAGGCATAGAGAGTAATATGGGAGTTTATTTACCTCGTGAAGGCGATGCAGTGGTGCTTAAAATGAAAGGTACTTTTGCTAATCCACAAATTAAGGGAGTTCATTATTAACAAAAAAACAAATGGGCATTAGCCCATTTGTTTTACTTTTTGAACAAAGTAATTATGAACTAGTGGATTGTTTGTTAATTCTGGATGAAATGCTGTAGCAAAAAGGTTATTTTGTTCAGCAGCCACTATTTTATTATCTAGTTTCAATAATGTAGTTACTGAATTTGATTTTTGAACTATATAAGGAGCTCTAATAAAAACTAAAGGAAGCTCTTGTTGTGAGATTTCCGGTATTATTGTTGTAGTTTTAAAGCTGGCTAGTTGATTACCATAAGCATTTCTTTTTACAGTGATATCCATTAGCTTAAGATGACTTTGTTCTGCACCTATTATGTTTTTAGCTAATAAAATCATGCCAGCACAAGTGCCCCAAATTGGAATATTAGAAGCAGCTAAATTTATAATGCATTCTTTTAAATCAAAAATAGTAATTAATTTACTGATTGTAGTGCTTTCACCTCCTGGAAGAATCAGACCGTCAAGTGAATTAAAGTCTTTTTTCTTCTTAACAGTTTTTGTCTCTACCTCTGGAATTTTTCTTAATAAAGAGATATGTTCTTCCACGCCGCCTTGTAAATCTAAAACGCCAATTGTAACCATAAACATCATCCTTTTTTCTAATTGTAGGGTACAGATGCTAGCCTCTGTACTTAGAGCTA
>JBNJFD010000010.1:10916-21791 GCA_051746525.1 Bacillota bacterium
CCACGCCGCCTTGTAAATCTAAAACGCCAATTGTAACCATAAACATCATCCTTTTTTCTAATTGTAGGGTACAGATGCTAGCCTCTGTACTTAGAGCTAGTTATGGTGCGCAATCTATATGCTGTACTTCTCCCGAGGGTGCTCTATTCCTCTCCGAGCTTTAAACAGCCAAAGCTCTTCGTGGGGCTTAGGTCTTTGTGACTTTTGCTAAGTACTGTGATATGCTAATTGCTATATTTCTCCCTAGGGTGCTCTATTCCTACCATAGCTGCGCCTATGTTTTCGGATACTTCTGCTAAAAGGGCTGCATCTTCGTATTGGGCTGTTGCTTTAACTATTGCTCGGGCTCTTTTAGCTGGGTCACCGGATTTGAATATTCCAGAGCCTACAAAAACTCCGTCACAACCTAACTGCATCATTAGAGCTGCATCTGCTGGTGTAGCAATACCTCCTGCAGCAAAATTAATAACTGGCAGTTTAGCAGTTGCTGCTGCTGATTTAACTAATTCAAAAGGAGCTCTCATTTCTTTTGCAGCTGCCATTAGTTCTGCTTGATCTTTAGTAGTTAATGCTCTAAGCTGTGAATTTAATTTACGCATATGTTTAACTGCTTCTACTACATTACCTGTTCCTGCTTCACCTTTAGTTCTAATCATACTAGCACCTTCAGCAATTCTGCGTAAAGCTTCATTTAAATTAGTAGCTCCACAAACAAAAGGAACTGAAAATTGAGTTTTATCAATATGATTGCTTTCATCTGCTGTAGTTAATACTTCGCTTTCATCGATATAGTCTACACCTAATTCTTCTAGAATCTGTGCTTCTACAAAATGACCAATTCTAGCTTTAGCCATCACTGGGATGGATACTGCTTCAATAATTCCTTTAATCATTGCTGGGTCCGATGCCCTAGCAACTCCACCTTGAGCTCGAATATCAGCAGGGACGCGTTCTAAAGCCATTACTGCAACTGCTCCAGCTTCTTCAGCTATTCTTGCTTCTTCTGGAGTAGTAACATCCATAATTACTCCACCTTTTAGCATTTGGGCCAAGTTTTTATTCAATTCATATCTCTCTTGTACTTCATCCATTAATAACCTCTCCTTTACAGTATGTTGTAGATACAATATAATAATTGTATGGGTCTATTGTAAAATAAATAAATTGTACCCATAAATAATTATACAACAATAAATTGTATTGTCAAGAGGGGAACAATAAAAATATATTAAGCCAATAAAAAGTATATTATAGCGATATCACTAGTCGTACTGGAGGGATTGTTGTGATTGAATCGATACAATTAAGAAAAGAGTCAAAAAAACATTTATATCAACAATTATATAGTCAATTAAAAAATTTGATTTTAACAGGGGATTTAGAAGTTGACAGCAAATTGCCATCAATTAGAAAATTAGCACAACAATTAGGGGTTAATAATGTTACTGTAGTTAATGCCTATGATTTATTAGCTGAAGAAGATTTAGTATATAAAAAGGTTGGTAGTGGAACTTTTGTTGCACCAGTAAATACTTCAGGGCCAAAACAAAAGGAGAGTTCGTTAGATCAACAGACTTATATTGATGAAGATTCAAAGTTTGTCAAACAAGAACAGACTATTAATTTTGCCACAGGAGCACCTACGCCCGATTTATTTCCTATAGCCCCTTTTAAGAGATTAACTAATAAAGTTTTAGAACGGGATCGGGGGTATGCTTTTGGTTATCAAAAAAGTCAAGGTTATTATCCACTGCGGGAAATGATTGTTGATTATGCTGCCCAATATGGGATTAAAACTACTGCAGGACAAGTACAAATTGTTTCTGGAGCCCAGCAGGGGATTGATGTTTTGGCTAAAACATTTCTTGACTATGGAGATACTGTATTTGTAGAACGTCCTACTTATCCTGGGGCAATTTCTGTTTTCAAATCTCGACGGGCCAATATTGTGGAAATTCCTATTGATTCCGAAGGTATAGATATAACAATTTTAGAGCAGAAATTAGAAAATTATCAGCCTAGTTTTTTATATTTAATGCCTAATTTTCAGAATCCAACAGGTTATAGTTATTCTAAAGAAAGAAAAAAAGCAATACTGCAGTTAGCAGAAAAACATGATTTAAAGATAATCGAAGATGATTGTTTAAATGATTTGAATTATGAGCAAGATACGAGTTCGACTCTTAAAGCACAAGATAGCACTAATAGGGTGATTTATTTAAAAAGTTTTTCTAAAATATTTATGCCTGGTTTGAGATTGGCATTTTTATTAGTTCCTGAATCTGATTATGAAGATATTTTGATGTCCAAATATTTATCTGATATTTTTACTGATGGTTTAGTGCAGCGAGTATTAGAGTTATATTTTAAAGAAGAAGTTTGGGAACAGCAAATAAAAAAATTAAGACAGACTTATCAACAGCGGTATCAAAAGATGTTATCTGCATTACAACAGTATTTGCCACAGCAAATAAGCTATGAACAACCACAAGGCGGATTGAATTTCTGGTTAACTCTGCCGAACAATATTAATGACCAACAGTTACAGAAATTATCTTTAGAACAAGGAGTAAATTTAGCACCAGGGCGGGTTTTTTATGTTAGTAATCCTCCTAGAAACAAAATAAGATTAAGTATAGCAGCAGTTGAAGAGGAAGAAATAGGAACAGGCATTAAAATTATCAGTGAGGTAGTTAATCAATTGTTGGAACAAAGGGAATCAGTTTATGAGCAATCAATTTTCCCTATAGTGTAAGACCTCTTTATCCAAATGTTTTAAGAGTTCTTAATAGAATCTTAATATTTATATATTATAATAAGTTATTAGGAGTTCTTTTTTAATTATTCATTATCCAGTTTCAATTGTCAATTAAGCTATAAAGGGGTGAAAATATGCCTAATAAAAGTATTTTAGTAGTAGATGATGATCAACATGTACATGAAATTGTAGGAATGTATTTAAAACAAGAAAATTATGAACAACTAGATGCTTATGATGGTGCAGAGGCATTACAAAAGATTAGCGAGAATGATGTTGATTTAATTGTGTTAGATATTATGATGCCTAAATTAGATGGTAAAGAGGTAGTAAAAGAGATTAGAAAAGATAATCAAGTGCCGATTATTTTTCTATCTGCTAAAGGAGAAGAGTTTGACCGGGTTTTAGGCTTGGAATTAGGAGCAGATGATTATGTGACTAAACCCTTTAGTCCGCGAGAATTAGTAGTTAGAATAAAAACAGTGTTAAAAAGGGTAGATATTAGTTCTGAAAATCAAAATAATAGCGAGCGAGAGATTATTGAATATCCTAATTTGAAAATAGATTTATCTGATAGGCAGGTAAAACTAGCCGGTGAAGAAATAGATTTATCTCCAAAAGAGTTTGATTTGTTAGTTTTATTGGCGAAACATCCGCGCCAAGTTTTTGAAAGAGAACGCTTATATGAAAGAATTTGGGGTATTGACCATTTTGGCGATCTGCGAACTGTTGATGTGCATATTAATTGGTTAAGAGATAAATTAGATTTAGATTATATCAAAACAGTGTGGGGAGTCGGTTATAAATTTGTAGCTGCTGATGAAGATGCTTAAAAGTTTATTTAGTAAAATAATGGGGAGTTATATTTTAATTCCTATTGTGATTTTAATAGCGTTATTTGTATTTTTGCCCTATAACTTAGAAAATTATCTAGCTCAGCAGAAAAAAGAGGAGTTAGTGAAAAATGGGAAAGAAGTGGTGGGAGTTATAGAGAATGAAGCTAAAGTAGATGTTGATAGGATTTTATCTTCTTTTGCTGAATCTTTAGAAAGTAATTTGATTTTGATTAATCAGCAGGGTCAAATAATTAACCGCAGTCAAGGTATGGTAAGCGGTTGGAATCAAATGCCTAATAATCCAATGATGAGAATGTTTAATAATAGAAGGGGAATGATGAATTCTTCTCATCATATGATGTCGCACCGTGATAATCAAAAAATGAATTCATCAATGCAATTTCGAAAAATAATTGGGTTAGAAGAAGAGTTAAAAGAAGTTTTAGCAGGAGAATTAGTTACTTTTAGAGGGAAAAGCAGTATGATTAGTCAGCCGATTATAGCAGTAGGAGTACCTATTGTTAATAAAGAAGAAAAACAAGCTTTATTTTTAATTTCGCCTTTACATGGTTTTAAAGATGCTATTGATAATATTAGAATGCTGACTTTGCAAGTAGTAATAGGAGCAATTATATTAGCATTAATTTTAGGTTATTTTATTTCTAAAGGTATTACAGAGCCAATTGCTAAGATGAAAGATAAGGTCAAACAAATAACAGCTGGTGATTTTTCTACTAAAATTGAAAAACTGCCTGATGATGAACTAGGAGAATTGGGAAGAAGCTTCAATTATATGTCTCAACAATTAGAGACTAATTTAGATGAATTAGCTACAGAAAAAAATAGAATGCAGGAAATGTTAACTAGTATGACTGAAGGAGTGTTAGGAATAGCAGCTACTGGTGAAATAATGTTGGCTAATTCTGTTGCTAAAGATATTTTAAATCATGAGCAAGAAATTGTGGGCCAAGATTTTTCTGAAATTTTGCAAGAAGAATTAATTGACTTAATAAAAAATGTTTTGGCTGATAAAGAAGAACAAGAAATTGAATTTGAACTCTTTGAACAGATAGTAACTGCTCAAGCTGCTCCAGTAAAAAAATCAGATGAACAATTATGGGGTGTGATTATTTTAGTTAGTGATGTGACTGAAATAAGACGTTTAGATAAAATGAGAAGGTTATTTGTTGCTAATGTATCTCATGAATTAAAAACTCCTTTAACAGCTATTCAGGGATATTTAGAAGGTATTTTAGATGGTATGGTTGAAAATGAAGAATTAGAGCGAGAATATTTGCAGCGGGTACTTGCTGAAACTGATAGAATGTCTAGGTTGGTTGCAGATGTTTTAGATTTGGCCCAACTGCAGTCGGAACAATTTGAATTTCAATTAGAGCCGGTAGATTTAAATACTGTAGTGCGGTCTGTTTCTGACAATCTAGAAACTAGTTTTGGTAAAAGAGAACTAATTTTAGATGTGCCTCAAAATATAACAGTTAAAGCTGACCGTGATAAATTAGAAGAAGTATTAATTAACTTATTGAGCAATGCTCTTAAGTTTACTGAGCAGGATGGTAAAATTGAAGTTAGAGCTGAATTAAAAGAAAATAAAGTAGCAGTTAGTGTTAGTGATAATGGAGTGGGGATTCCTAAAGGAGAACTAAATCATATTTGGGATAGGTTTCATCAAGTTGATCGAGCCCGCAAACCAGATCAAGAAGGCACAGGACTAGGGTTAGCAATTGTTAAAGAAATAGTAGAAGGAATGAATGGTGAAATTGCAGTCGAAAGTACTGTGGGAGCAGGTAGTAAATTTATTTTTTCATTAGAATTATTTAAAAAAGGAGTTTAAGATAATGATGCAAAAATTACGAAGTATTAAGATGAAAGTAGTAATTTTATATTTGCTCTTACTAGTAATTACCTTATTAGTAGCAGGTTTTTTTCTGCAGGATGCTCTAAAGGGGTATTTCTCAAAGTGGATTGATAAACAGTTAATTGGAGAAATGAATTTATTGGCTAAAATTACTAAGCCTTTAGTTGAAGAAAAAAGCACAGATAAATTAGATGATTTATTAAAGGAATATGGTGAGGAATTAGGGGCTAGGATTACAATTGTAAACCCAAAGGGAGTAGTTCTAGCTGATTCAAGAGAAACTCCTGCTAAAATGGATAACCATCTGCAGCGACCGGAAATTCAACAATCCTTACAAGAAGGTTTAGGTAAAAAGACTCGTTATAGTAAAACCTTGAATTTAGACATGAAATATATAGCTGCTCCAATTAAAGAGGGGCAAAATGTAATTGGAATTATACGTATTGCTTTAGATTTAACTACAGTAAATAAAATTTATCAAGGTATTTGGGAAGTATTATTTGAAGTAGGGATTGCTGTGATTTTTATTTCTATTATATTGTCTTGGAAATTTGCCAGCAACATTACTGATCCTATTGAAGATATGACGGATATAGCAGAAAAAATAAGTAAAGGATCTTTAGACCAGAAGATGCAGGTTAAAAGCAAAGATGAAATTGGTCTTTTAGCTAGAATGTTTAACCGGATGGTAGATAAAATCAAAGGGAAAATGGATCAAATTTCTAATGAAAAGAGTAAAATTGAAGCGATAGTGACTAGTATTGGTGATGGGGTTATTGCAGTTGGTTTAAATAAAAAAATCATGTTAATGAATTTAGCAGCTCGTGATATTTTTGATGTAGAAGAAGAGGTATTACATGAGCCAGTATTAAAAATTACTAAAAATCATAAATTAGATGAATTAATTGACCGCGCCTTAACTGATTTAGAGCAGATAACAGAAGAAATTACTTTGTTACTGCCTAATGAAAGAAATTTTAGAGTTCGTTTAGCCCCAATTATTAGAAATGATAAGGCCACTGGAATTGTAGTTAGTTTAAGAGATATTACAGATATGAAACAACTGCAGAATATGAGAACGGAATTTGTTAGTAATGTTTCTCATGAATTAAAAACCCCATTAACTTCAATTAAAGGATACGTTGAAACCCTATTAGAAATTGATCCTGATGGAAAAACTTATCAATCTTTTTTAAAAGTAATTAAAGATGAGACTAACCGTTTAGAAGTATTAATTGAAGATATACTTGATTTATCTAAGATTGAGTCTAAGGTTAGTCAAGAACAAAAAGAGGTAGATTTAAAACAAGTAATAAATAACGTATTATCCTTAGTAGAACCTAAAGCTAATGATAAAGAAGTGGATTTGAAACTGCAGTTAGGAGAAGAGCTGCCTGTAGTTAAAGGCGATTATAATCAATTGTCAAGAATGATGATTAATTTAATTGATAATGCTATTAAATATACTCCCCAAGGTGGTTTTGTAAAATTGAAAAGTAAGGTTAAACAGGAACAATTAATAATTGAAGTTGAGGATAATGGGTTGGGGATTCCAAAAGAAGATTTATCCCGTATTTTTGAAAGGTTTTATAGAGTTGATAAGGGGAGAAGTAGAAAATTAGGCGGTACAGGATTAGGGTTATCAATTGTAAAACATATTATAGAGAACCATGGTGGGGAAATTGAAGTTGAGAGTAAATTAGAACAGGGGACTAAATTTATTATTAAACTGCCTGTAGTGTAACTAGTATTAGTAGATATTATGAGGATAGGAGCGGGTAATTATTTTTAGTTTAAAAGCAAAACAGGGGATTAAATATTATCAAATTGATGAGTTTTCTCAAACAAATCTAGTTGATCATTGTTTTTCAACTAGAAGAGGGGGCTATAGTGAAGGAGCTTATCAAAGCTTGAATTTAGGTTTACATGTTGCTGATGATCCAGCAACTGTTATAAAAAATAGGAAATTGATAGCTGATTTAATGTCTAGTTCTATAAAAGAGTTAGTAGCAGGTGAACAGGTTCACGGTACTAATATTAAAATAATTACTAATGAACATTTAGGAACAGGAGCTGTGGATTATGCTTCCTCTGTGGCAGAGGTGGATGCTATGATGACTGACCAAGCAGGTGTGTTATTAAGTTCTTATTATGCAGATTGTACACCGTTGTTCTTTTTAGCGCCTGAGGTTCCTGCTGTTGCCTTGGCCCATGCGGGATGGAGAGGAACAGTAAATAAGATTGGAGAAAAAACAGCTTTAAAAATGGAAGAAGTTTATGGAGCACAGCTGGAAAATTTATTAGTAGGAATTGGTCCTTGTATTGGTAGTTGCTGCTATGAAGTAGGGAAAGAAGTAATTGCTGATTTATCAACTTCATTTCAAGAGTGGCAGTCTCTAGTAACAGAAGCTAAAAATAGCACTTGGAAATTAGATTTAGTACAGGCTAATCAAATTCCATTAGAGGAAATTGGAGTGCAAAGCAAGAATATTATTAAAAGCAACTTATGTACTTCTTGTAATCCTGATCTCTTTTATTCATATCGTAGGGATAATGGTACCACTGGAAGAATGGCAAGTTTTATTAAAATAAGATAGTGGGGGCTGAATATTATGGCAACTAAAATTTTAGTAGTAGATGATGAAGAAAATATAGTTAAATTGCTAAGTTATAATCTTAAACAAGAAGGTTATGAAATTATAACTGCTAACGATGGTCAAGAAGCTTTAAAAAAATTAGAAGAAACAACACCAGATTTAATGATTTTAGATTTGATGCTACCTAAAGTAGATGGGTGGGATATCTGCCGCAAAGTAAGAAAAAATGATAATTTTAGCAACTTGCCAATTATTATTTTATCTGCTAAAGAAGAAGAGATTGATAAAATATTAGGTTTAGAGCTGGGGGCTGATGATTATGTGACTAAGCCTTTTAGCCCTAGAGAATTGTTAGCTAGAGTAAAAGCAGTATTAAGAAGAGTTAATTATAAGAATGAAGCAGGGGATGAAATTTTAAAAGTGGGAGATGTTAAATTAGATTTAAAAAAACACCAAGTTATGGTTAGCGAGCAGGAACTAAATCTAACACCTAAAGAGTTTGAGTTGTTATCCATTTTGATTAATCATCCTGGTCAGGTTTTTTCTCGAGATAAATTATTAGGACAAATTTGGGATTATGATTATCATGGAGATACAAGAACTGTTGATGTTCATGTACGGAGATTAAGAAAGAAAATTAGTAACTATAGTGAGCAAGAACATATTATTACTGTTAGAGGAGTGGGTTATAAGCTAAAAGAGAATTAATGATAGTTTGTGTCAATATTAAATAGGTATTTGATTGAGATTAAGATATATTTATGCTAATATAAATAAGTAAAATACATATTAATTTTGGGGAGGACTTAAAAAATTATGGTTGATATGCAGGCGTTGATTACTTTTATTATTTATTTTATCTTCTTAATGTTTGTTGGTTATTATTTTTATAAAAATACCAACACTGTAGAAGATTATTTGTTAGGTGGTAGAGGAATGGGCAGTTGGGTAACAGCTCTATCTGCTCAAGCAAGTGATATGAGTGGCTGGTTATTAATGGGGCTACCTGGAGCGGTTTATGTTGGAGGAACAAAAGAAGCATGGATTGCAATTGGATTATTTATTGGAACAGTTTTAAATTGGCAATTTGTAGCACCTAGATTAAGGGTTTATACAGGGAAGCTGAATTCTATGACTTTAGCTTCTTTTTTTGAGGATCGTTTTAAAGATCCGACAGGTTTAATCAGAATCATTGGAGCAATTATAACCTTGATTTTTTTCACTATTTATGCTTCTTCAGGTTTAGTGGCAGCAGGAAAATTATTTAAGGCAATGTTTAGTATTGATTATAGCTTAGCAGTATTGATTGGTGGTTTTGTGATTATATTATACACTTTTTTAGGAGGTTTCTTAGCAGTTTGCTGGACTGACTTATTTCAGGGGCTGTTGATGTTTGGTGCAATTACTATTGTTCCAATGTTAGCTTATAATAATGTAGGTGGTTTAGCTGGAATTCATGAAGCAATGATTGCTAAAGACATTTCTATTAACTTAATTCCAGAAGCTAGTTTTCCTATTATAGCCATTATTTCTACTATGGCTTGGGGCTTAGGTTACTTTGGGCAGCCTCATATTTTAGCAAGGTTTATGAGTATTTCTTCAATTAAAAAAATACCAAAATCAATGACAATTGCTATTGTGTGGGTCTTTATTTCTTTAGGTGGAGCAATTGTAGTTGGTTTGATTTCTATTCCGATGTTTGATTCTATTGCCGACCCAGAGTGGGTATTTATTGAAATGATTAGAAATATATTTAATCCTTGGATAGGAGGAATATTGTTAGCTGCTATTTTATCAGCGATTATGTCTACAATTGACTCGCAGTTATTAGTTTCTTCTTCGACTTTAACAGAAGATTTTTATGATAAGATCATTAATCGTGATGCTTCAGAAACTGAATTAATGCATGTTGGTAGAGTCTGTGTGTTATTAATTTCTATAGTAGCATTATTTTTAGCTATGGATCCTGGTAGTACTGTATTAGGATTAGTATCTTATGCTTGGGGTGGTTTTGGTGCGGCATTCGGACCAATAGTTTTATTTGCACTTTTTTCTCGTAAAACAAGCTGGCGTTCTGTGTTAGCAGGAATGATTGTAGGAACAATTGTATTAGTTGTTTGGAAGCAGATTGGTTTAGGGGCAGTGATGTATGAAATTGTACCTGGATTTATTGCTAATGTGGCAACAATAATGATTATGAATATTTTTTATCCAGCAGAAAATGAAGAAATGCTGGCTGAATTTGATGATGTAGTTTATAAAACTAAACATAAGATAACCCAGTAAGAGGAAACTGAAGAAGGTGAAACTAATGTTAAAAATAGGACACCGTGGAGCAGCAGGCTTGGCGCCTGAAAATACTGAAGCTGGATTTAAAAAAGCAGTAGAGTTGGGTTTGGACATGATAGAATTAGATGTGCAGCTAACTAAAGATAATAAGCTTGTAGTAATTCATGATTATGATTTGCAGCGAGCAGCAGGAGTTGAAGCTAAAGTAGCTGATTTAACTTTAGATAAATTAAAACAGATAGATATTGGTAGTTATTTTGCTGCCGAGTATGCAGACCAACGAATTATGACTTTAAGAGAAGTAATTGAGTTAGTTGGAGATGAGTTAATGATAAATATAGAATTAAAGATGATTGCTGAAAGAGAACAGATATTGATTGATGAAGTAAAAGAGATATTGAGACAAGAAAATTTTGTTGACCGAGCTATTATATCTTCATTTAACCACTGCTATATCAAAAAATTTGGCCCGCAATTCAAGACGGCTATTTTAATCAATTCTTATCCAACAGATGTAGT
>JBNJFD010000011.1:0-7915 GCA_051746525.1 Bacillota bacterium
TTCTTCTTCAGACAACTGATTAATCTCTGTTATCTTTTTATTGATTAATTGTTCTTTACTGTAACCATAAAAAGAAACAGCCATATCATTAGCATCTTTAATTTCCCCAGTCTGAGGGTTAATCAATAAAGTAACTAATTTATTTTCTTTAAATAAGTTTTTATAATAATCTATTTTATTTTCTAATTCAAGTTGTGCTAATTTGATTTTTAAGAAAAAATAAGTTATCGGTAAACTAACAACTAACAAACTAATAATTAATCCAAAAGTTAAAAATTCATTATTACTAAAATTAAACCCCTGAAATAACAATCTTATTAATATTAAGCACCCCCCTAAGGACAAAAATATTAATAAATAATAGTTTATTGCCTGTAAAAAATCAATCTCACCTTCGAATAATTTATCTTTTAAGTTGAATTCCATAAATTTAACACCCTCATAATATTATTTATATTAAATTTAATTCTAAATTGATAATTTGAAATTAGTAAAGATTATTAATTCCATTATATCAGTAAAAGTCGGTGTTTGTCGAATTATACTCCTATTATTCTTCTAAAAAAATAAACTTCGGGCACTTCTCCCCACGCTAATCATTAACTTTAACTATTAAAAAAGTAATATCATCTACTGGTTTACATTGAGAAAAATTATTAAAGTCATCTTTAATCTTATCTTTTATTTGCCGAGCTGATAAAGCATTATTATTTTCTATTAATTTCTTAGCTTTATCAATTCCATACCGCTCTTTATTTTTTCTTTCCTCTATTAAACCATCAGTAGATAAAAATAATATACTTCCTGGTGCTAGATATCTACTTTCTCCAACAAAATCATAAGCTTGACGTTTAATCGCTGGAGAAATAGGAAAATTCATTTTCTCTAAAAATCCCACACCACAATCACTACCGTTACAGTCATTGATAATAAAAGGGGGGATGTGAATCCCAGCGTTATTAATTTTCACTTCTTTAGTTTCTAAATTTAGAGTTCCTAACACTAAGCATAAAAAATAATCATCAGGAAAATTTTCATCTTGGTATCTCTCTGTAATAAAATTCATTAAATGTTGTAAATCAATTTCTTTTCCTGCTTCATACTCTGAATGCAAAAAATTATTTACCGTTTCTCTGACAAATATATTTAACATTGCTCCCTCTAAACCATGACCTGTAATATCTGCTAAATAAAATAATAAATAGTTATCAATTTCTATCACATTGTAAAAGTCTCCACCTAAATTTTCAGCTGGGTGATAATAAGCCGCAATATCTATTTCAGTTATAGTTGGTAAGTTTTCAGGCAAAAAACGTCGATGTATTTGCTGCGCTTTAAGTAAATCTGCTTCAATCTTTTGATTAGCTTTTTCTAATTCTGATGCGTAAGCAGCTAATTGTTCTTCAGATTTTTTTCTTTTAGTTATATCTACAAAAGATGCCATTTGATAAATAGCTTTCCCTTCATCATCATAGATTAAACTAAAAGAACCCTGAACATAAATTTTAGTACCGTCTTTTTTAATACCTGCTATTTCTTTAATCAGACTCCCTTGTTGGTGGAGGCTGATAGCTAAATTCTCAACCTCTTGTTTGTCCTGCCAAAAATTACTAATTTTGTTTCCTACAACCTCAGCACGAGAATAACCCCACATTTCTACAAAAGACTGATTAACATAAATTAAATCTTGGTCAATATTAGAAATAGCAATGGCATTAATTGATGATTCCACAGCTTTATTTTTCAAACGCAGCTCTTCTTCTAATTGTTTTTGTTTAGTAATATCTTCTGCCATTTTAACATAATGGGTGATTTCTTCTGCTTGGTTCTGAATTGGAGAAATAGAAGCTGTTTCCCAATAGCATTCTCCATTTTTTTTCTGATTATAAAATTCTCCCCGCCACTTTTGACCATTCTCTATAGTATCCCATAAACTTTTATAAAAATCATCTTCTAATAAGTCAGATTTTAAAACGCTGGGTTCTTCCCCTTTTACTTCTGCAAAAGTATACCCAGTTAATTCTGTAAACTTTGGATTAACATATTCTATTTTCCCATTTTTATCTGTAATCACAACTACAGAAGGGCTTTGTTCCACTGCCAGAGATAATTTCCTTATTTTTTCTTCTCGATTCTTTATTTTACTAATATTCATCATTGCTGAAAATATCTGCGGTTCTTCTTGATATTGATTCAATAATTTGCTTTCAATTTTTACTTCTATCAGCTGTTCTTGTTTAGTTCTAATTTTCAATTCGCAACTTTGCTTCCCATCTTTAACTAATACCTGCTGACGATGTTGATAAAAAGTTTGCTGACTTTGCGGAGGTAAATAAATCATTAATGGTTTATCCAGCAGTATATTTTGCCGTTCTTCTAATAATTCAGCAGCTGTATTATTTGCTTCACGAATAACTCCCTCTTGGTCAAAAGTAAAATAAGCTACTGGGGCTAGATTATATAAAGAATAATATTTTTCTTTTGCTTGTTCTAATTCTCTTTGACTTTCTTTCAATTCTTGATTTTGCAATTCTAATTCTATTTGGTGAACTTTTAATTCTTCTACAATTTCCTTTAAATCTTCTGCTTGGGATAATTGCTCTTCTAGTTCTTCTGGTTCCAGTTCTTCTTCAGCTCTTTCACGCAAGTTATCTTTATTATTCATTGTTGATCACTTCTTTTCTGCAGCTTTTCTTTTAATTTTTTATTTTCCTGCTTTAACGCTGCTAGTTCTTTCTCTCTCGATTTTTGAGCATCAATATTCTCAGCAAATTTAATATAACTAGATATTTCCCCATGCTCATTTAGCAAAGGAAAAATGATTGCCCGCTCCCAATATAATTGTCCATTTTGTTTTTGATTACAAAATTCTCCTTTCCATTTTTCTCCTGCTGTAATAGTATTCCACAATCTTTTATATTTAGCTTCGCTAGTTTGATCACTTTTTAGCAGTTTAGGTGTTGCACCAATTAATTGTTTAGAGCTATATCCAGTTTTACGAATTAAGGCTTTATTAGCATATTCAATCACTCCATCAGTATCTGTAATCAAAATCATATAAGGGCTTTTCTCTACTGCATCTTTTAACTTTTGCAAATGCTTATTAGCCAGCTTTAATTCCGTAATATCAATAAAAGTAACAACTACTCCTTTGATTTCATCCTGTTCTGTTCGATAAGGAAGAATTTTAAGCAAATACCAATCTCCGTTTCTAGCCTCAACTCGAGTTTGTTTAGGAATTAGCGTTTCTAAAACTTCTTCACAGTCAGTAAATAAACCTTCATATTTAATACTATGGGATATGTCATGTAAAGGTCGTCCTACATCACGATCTTTCAGATTGAAATTATCTTTCACTACTGGAGTGAATTTTCTAATTCTTAAATCTTCATCTAAAAAGATTGTCCCAATATTAGTACTTTTTAATAAATTATTAATATCATTATTTAATCTTGTTAATTCTTCTATCTTCTCTTGGTGTTCAGAATTAACTGTAATTAACTCTTCATTAACTGATTCTAATTCTTCATTAGTACTCTGCAATTCTTCATTAGCAGCTAACAATTCTTCATTAGTAGCTTGTAATTCCTGATTAGAAGCCTCTAACTCTTCAATAGTTGATTGCAAATTCTCTTTTGTATAGTCCAATTCTTTTTCTAATTCATCAATTCGGTCATTATTACTTCCTGCCTTAACTTCTTCAATTTGATCCGTCTGTTTTGTCTGACCTACTTCAATAAAACTAATTACTATCAAATCACGCTCATTTTGATCAGTCATTACCGGACTAACTTTAACATCTATCAATCCTATCTGGTCTCGTTCTTCTAATTCAAAACTTTTATAGATTACTTCTTCGTTTTCTCTCCGAACGCGATTAATAGCTACACTTAAAATTAATGATAAACTTTCAGGGCTCATTTCTAAAATATTAAGGCTAACTTTATTAACAGGCAATTGTAAAAATCTATTAATATCACCAACTACATAAATTAATTGGTCATCTTCATCAATAATAGCTGAAGTCGGTACATATTTGCTGATTAATTTTTGGTTTATTTTCTCTCCTAAATTATTTTGAATTCGCTTCTGGTGGTGATTATATCCTAAATTTAAATCAGATTTAAATTTAGCACTGTCAAAATCTGTTTTTAAATTCAAATCACTAATAGCATCTTTACTAATATTAGCACCATCTTTATTTCTACAGCGGTATAATCTCCATTTTGAATTATAAGTTGCAAAATAACTCTGCATATCACCAATAGATTCACTCGAACCTAAAAATAAAAAACCATCATTTCTTAATGCAAAATGGAAAATAGAGAATACCTTATACTGAGCTTTAGGCTTTAAATAGATTAATAGATTACGGCAGGTGACTAAATCCAGTTTGTGAAATGGCGGGTCTTTAATAATATTATGCACTGAAAAAATAACTTTTTTTCGCACTTTTTTATTTATCTTATAGCGATCTCCTTGTTTAATGAAATATTTTTCTAGGCGCTTTAAAGAGATATCAGCTGCAATACTAACTGGGTATTCGCCAATACTAGCTTGCCTAATTGCAGTTTTAGAAATATCAGTAGCAAAAATCTTGATTTCTAAATTCAAACTTTTCTTTTCTAAATATTCTTGGAATAAAATAGCCAAAGAGTAGGCCTCTTCTCCAGTAGAACAACCATTAACCCAGACTCTTATTTCATCTCCACTATTTTTACCAGCTACTATTTCGGGAATGACTTCCTCTTCTAATATTGCAAAAGCCTCTTCATCTCTAAAAAATTCAGTTACTCCAATCAATAGTTCTTTATATAAAGTTCTCAATTCAGCAACATCTTCTTGCAAAAAAGAAAAATAATCTTCTAATTTTTCAATCTGATTAATAACCATTCTTCTTTCTATTCTTCTAATTATTGTACTCTCTTTATAATAAGTAAAGTCTACTCCTACTTCATCATTCAATGCTGCCAATATCTTAGTTAAAATATCAGTTTCACTATTTTCTACTTCTACTAAATGCTCATCTTTACTAATATACGGATGTCTGACATAATCTATTAACTTTTGGCCCATCTTAACTACTGGCAAAATATAATCAACAACACCTGTAGAAATAGCATTGTGAGGCATCCCATCAAACTTAGCATCTTCTGGATCCTGCACCATAACCATTCCATTTTCCTCTTTAATAGCTCTAATTCCTCTTGTACCATCACTACCAGTTCCAGATAAAACTATTCCAATCGCCTGATCTCCTTGGTCATCAGCTAACGACCTGAAAAATTTATCAATTGGTAAATTTAAATAAGAATCAGTTTTTTCTCGATCCTTTAACAATAATTTGCGGTGAAAAATTGTCATTTCTTTTTTAGGCGGTATTAAATAAATAGAATTAGGTTTCAATATCATCCCATCATGAACCTCATGAACATCCATTAACGTATGTTTTGCTAATATATCAACCATATGACTCTCATGGTCAGGTGACAAATGTTGTATTACAACAAAAGCCAAATTAATATTAGCAGGCAAATTGTCAAAAAAGCTATTTAGTGCTTCTAATCCCCCTGCTGAAGCACCAATTGCTACAATATAAAAATCCTTTTTCTCTTGAGTAGGCAATGGTATCCCCCCTAACTAAAAATTATCTTCAAATCTATCAACCCCAATTTACTGTCTATTATTTAATCTATACTTTCCCCTTAAAAATTAATTTTTTTACTATATTATTAATATTTCAATAAAAAGCGACATTTCCCTTGTTAAAAATTATAAATTTATCAAAAATAATTCTTAATTAGTTGTGCAAAAAATATAAATCCCCCTAAACAAAAAAATTTAGAGGGTTAAGTAATAAATTATTTTATTTTCAAAATTACACTCAGCTGCTAATTACAACGTAGGAAGGGGAATAATTCAAACTTAATAACCAGCAGCTGAGGTTTTGCCAGCCAATTATGATTCTTATAGCTACTTAAATTTTATCATGCTTATGAACATAAGTCAATAATAAAAGTTGTACTCCCCTTGAATTTATTAATTACAATAATACTATTCTAATATATACTGCTTTTAAAATAATTATTTCTTAAAACCATAATTATGACCACTGACTTACATCATATCTACCACTAAAATAACAACCTGCATTAGGTGCTACTTCTTTATCTAAAATTGTACTATTAAACTTTTTAGTTTTGATCGTTAAAGCTCCGTTAGGACATTCACCAATACAGTTAATAAACGAGCCACAAAACGAGGTTTCAACTAATTTTGCTTTCCCCTCTATAATCTTAATCCCACCTTTATTGCAACTGGTAATACAATCGCCGCAACCGTCACATTTGTCTATATCTATTTCTACAAACTTTTTTAGCTGCACTATAACCACTCCTCCATTTTATAATTTATACTTTAATTATAATATTTCTTAACTTTTATATCTGTGATGCGCATCACAGATATAAAAGTTTTAATTTAAAATAAAGTAAGAGCCCTTATATAAGGACTCTTAACATGAAAAATATTTAAAAATTAGAATCTACAACCACTAAATCATTAGCTTCTAACAAATTAATAACTTTAGGGTTTTCTATTTCATTCCCCTGTTCATCTTCAATTATTTTAACTACTGGTCGTTCAGGAAAATATTCATTATGACCGCTGACTAAAGCTTTAGTTCCATCATTTAAAGTGACTTTAGTTCCAATTGGATATAAAGCTACCACATCTTTAAAGGCTTTAACAACTTCTCGATCAAAAGTCACTCCACCTTTAGAAATAATAAAATCTAAAGCTTTATTATTAGGCCATCTTTCTCTAAAAGGTCTATCACTAGTTAAAGCATCAAACACATCACAAACTGACACTATTTTAACAGCTTGATGTAATTTATCTTCTGTTCTTCCTTCGGGATATCCAGAACCATCATTTTTTTCATGGTGAAATCTAACAACATATTTAGCTAGTGATGATATCTCAAATTCATTTTTTATCAACTTATAACCATATTTAACATGCTCCTTAACCTCTTCATACTCATTTTCTGTTAACTTATCAGTTTTCTCAAGCACATCTGTTCTAATATTTATTTTCCCAATATCATGCAGCATAGTTCCTAAAGCTATCTCTTTAATCAAACTACGGTTCATATTCATTTTTAAAGCAGTCTTAATACTAAAAACTGTAGTACTAACACTATGGTCAAAAACATACTCATCCATATTTCTAACACTTTGAATATGAATCAATTTATCTTTATTGGCAACAACACACTCCATAATCTCTTCTATTTTTCTATTTATTTCTGTAAGATCAATCCTGTTCTCTTCTTTTAAATCCCTTATTATATCTTTTAAAGCAGTTTTAGTTTCATATCTTAATTCTTCATCTACAATATAATCAACTTCAATATTTTCTGAGACTGGATCATTAACATAAACATAAAAAATGCCTAAGTTTTTTATGTTTTTTACATATTTATCTAAATTCCTGGATTTCTCTTTTAATAAAGGTATATTATTACCATCATATATTGTTTCAGCTAATTCCATTTCAGGAGTTAACTCATCAACATTCACTAATCTCACAGTACTCCCCTCCTCCATCAACTAGAAATCAATTAATAGTTTGTATTTATTTCTATAATGATTAATGCTATTCCTTTTTTTATTTTAAACAGTTACTATCTAGTATTATTTAATTAGCTGAGGAAAAGCATCACTTTTACAAGAATAGATCTAAAATCTCATAATTGTCTTCATCTTGCTGTTCATCATCTTGCTGTTCATCATCTTGCTGTTCATCATCTTGCTGTTCATCATCTTGCTGTTTACTTTCTGACTCTGCTTCCTCTGGTTTTATATTTTCTGCTGTAGTCTCTTCTTGAACTTCACTAGTTTCTTCATCATCT
>JBNJFD010000011.1:8015-14049 GCA_051746525.1 Bacillota bacterium
TGTTCATCATCTTGCTGTTTACTTTCTGACTCTGCTTCCTCTGGTTTTATATTTTCTGCTGTAGTCTCTTCTTGAACTTCACTAGTTTCTTCATCATCTTTAGTTTCTTCATCATCTGCGACTAATTCAACGTTATTTAAAACTATTTCACCTTTATCTTTTTCTGTAGTTATAGATGAAACTTCAGAACCATTTTTAGTTAATAGCAACTCCTCCTGCTGCTGAAGATTATCTATTATTTCATATAGAATTTCTTCCGCACTAAGTAAAGGTGTTAGTAATTGTTCTTTTAATTGAGCTAATAGCTCAGATAATTTTAATTTTTCTTTAACTTGCTTTACTACATACTCTTTTAATTTGCTTCTATCTGTTTCAACAACATCTTCTACATCTTCTAAATCAATTTCTATCAAACTTAACTTTATTTCTGATTCTTCTTCAGACCAATTTAAATAATAACCAAACGCTTCTTTTAATTTTTTAGTTAATTTTTCTCTCTTTCTTTCTAATAACTGATTATCAAACTCTAATTTTTTAATAGTTAAAATCTCTTTCATTAAATCTAAATAGCAATTAATATCTTCACGAGGAGTAATCACTACTAGGTTTCCTTTATATTCTCTATCTGCTAATACATTATTTACTATAAATTCTTCTAATTTTGATTTTTCTTCAAAATAATTTAACAAAATAACCTGTTTTAATTCTGAATCATCAGGTATCTCATCATAATTATAGATTTGATATTTATCTCCTAACAGCTTTTGTTTAAGATATCCTATTAATTCTTCCCTGGCTTTTTGATTAGTTATAGTATTAGTTTTAGCTTTAATTACACTTTCTACATCATTATATAATTTTCCATCTTCACAGATTACTTCTTGCTCAGCTTTTAATTGCTCAATTGCTTGATAAAATTTTTCTTGATCAATAATTTCAGGGTGTCTTCTTGATTTTTTATATTTTTCTAATAATTCTTCCTCTGTACTTCCGGCTAATTCTGCTAAACTACTTGTGATTTTCTCTTTTAATTCTGATAAAGAAATTTCTATTTCAGATTTTAATTCTTCACGACCCAAACACCCCTCCACATCTAAAGATTTTAACTTTAGTTCAGTAGAATCCTGTTCCCAATATAAATATTCTCCAAAAGTACTAGTTAATTCTTGGTCTAATCTTTCTTTTCTCATATCTAAAATTCGTCCGATTTTATTTTGTTCCCAATTAATCTTTTCTTGAGCCTGCTCAATACCTAATACTAACTTCATTTTATTAATATATTTCTGATTAAATATATTCTCATAAGAACTATATAATACTATATTATTCTTATATTCTCGCCCTTGATATAACCTTTCTTCTAAATCTTCTCGCAATTTAGCTGATTCATTATTTTTATCTAATAACACAACATATTTTAATTCAGGGCTATCGGCTATATCATCATAACCCAAAATTTGATAATCTCCATTGAAAATTTCATCTCTTACATACAAGGTTATTCTTTCTTTTACTTTTTGTTTGTCAATTTCCTGCACTGAACTTTTAATTAAAGCACTAGTATTACCATAAACTTGATTTTCTGCCTCAGCATTAATAATCTTTTCTTCAGCAATTAAATCTTCTAAACTTTGATAGAACAAATCACGTTCTACAATTACTGGGTATCCTCTCTGCTTTCTATAATCTAAAAATAAATCTTCTATATTTACTCCTACTCTTCGATTACGCAAATTATCTGTTAGATGATTTTTCACCACTTCAAAATCAGCTTCTAAATTTCCTGGAATATCTGCCAATTCTATTTCTTCTTCTTTTAAGATTAAATCTTCATTTGAACTACTCCAGTTCTCATAATAACCAAACTTAGTAGTTACACTATTTAATAAATCTTCTTTCAAACTCGAAAGTTTCGATTCTGAATAATTTAAAATCTTATTTTGCTGAATTAATTTTTCTGCTGCTAATAATTTATTAGTTTTTTCTATTATCCCTTCTGTAAATAACTCATCTTTAGCTCTAATAACCAAGATGCTGTTCTCAAATTCTAAATCTTGATAAACCTCTCCCTCTAGAAACTGCACTAACTTTTCATGATCTGAGAAATCATCTAATAATAATAAATATTGTAACTCTCTACTATCTTCAAAATCATCATAACCATAAATTTTATAGTCGGGAGTTAATAGATTATCTTTTAATAATGAAACTATTCTCTCTTTAACATCTTCTAAGGCAAAATCCTCTGCTCTTGTCCCTACTGCAATTAAAGGACTTAAATGCAGTCTATCTCCTTCTTCTGCTAAAACCTTCTCTTCTTCTTTTAATTCAGCTACTGCCTGATAAAATTTATCTTCGTTAGTAATTAGCGGGTAATCTCTAAACTTCTTATAATAAGCCAACAGCTCTTCGCTAGTAATTCCTTCTAATTCTTTTAAGCGCTCTATTATATCTGCTTTTAACTCTGTTAGATCTGTTGTTATCTCTTCAATTAATTCTTCCCGACCCAGGCATCCTTCTAGTTCTGCTGCTCTTAATTCTAATTTTCCTTCTTCGGTCTGCCAGTATAAATAATCCCCAAATAACACTTTTAACTTGCGGTTTAAGCTATCTTTACGCTTATTTAAAATCCGTCCAATCTTGCTTTGATCCCAATTGATTTTTTCTTGAGCTCTTTCAATCCCCAATATTAACTTAATTATTTTTACATATTCCGCTTTAAAAACATCTTCATGAGAACTGTAAAGCACTATATTGTTCTGATATTCTCGCCCTTGATATAATTTGTTTTCTAAAGTCTTTTCTAATTTAGATCTGCTTTTAAAACTACCTAACAACAATAAATACTTTATTGCTGGAGTATCATCTAAATCATCATAGCCAAATACTTGATAATCTCCATTGAAAAATTCATTTCTGATATAAAGAACTAATCTTTGTTTCGCTTCTTGATTATCAATCTGTTGTACTGAACTTTTAATCAAAGCACTGGTATTACCATAAACTTGATTATCATCTTCAGCATTAATTATTTTATCTTCAGCAATTAATTCTTCTAATCCCTGCTTAAATAATTCTTGGTCTATAATTACTGGATAACTTCTATCTGTTCTATATTCTAAAAACAGCTGCTCTACATCTACTCCTAAATTACGATTCCGTAAATTATTCATCAAATGTTCTTTTATTTCTGTAAGACCAACTTCTATTCTATTAGATAGGTCTGCTAATTCCACCTGTTCTTCTTCTAAAATCAAACCTTCATCAGAACTAATCCATTTTTCATAATAACCAAATTTAGGGGTTAATTTATCAATTAAGTCTTCCTTAGTAGTTAATAATAATTCTTCTGTATAGTCTAAGTTCTTATTCTCACTAATTAAAATTTCAGCCGCTAGTAACTCTTTAGTTTCATTAACAATCACTTCACTAAAGATTTCTTCTTGAGCTCTAATTACTATCAAGCTGTTTTTGAATTCTAATTCTTGATAAATCTCTTCCTCTAAAAATAACCTTAGATCCTGCTCAGGAGTCTCCAATAATAAAACATAATCCACATCAGAATCATCTGATAGTTGATCATAACCGTACACTTTATACTCCTCTTCTAATACATCTTCTTTTAATAATGAAGCTATTCTCTCTTTAACATCTTCTAAAGCAAATTCTTCTGCTCTTGTCCCTACTGCAACTAAAGGACTTAAATGCAATCTATCTCCTTCTTCTGCTAAAACCTTCTTTTCTTCTTTTAATTCACTTACTGCCTGATAAAATTTATCTTCATTAGTAATTAGCGGGTAATCTCTAAACTTCTTATAATAAGCCAACAGCTCTTCGCTAGTAATTCCTTCTAATTCTTTTAAGCGCTCTATTATATCTGCTTTTAACTCTGCTTGATCTACCTCCAGCTCTGTAATTAATTCTTCCCGACCCAAGCATCCTTCTAACTCTGCTGCTCTTAGTTCTAATTTCCCTTCTACTGTCTCCCAATATAAATATTCACCAAATAATTCTTCTAGCTGTTGATTCAAACTATCTTTGCGCTTCTCTAAAATCCGACCAATCTTATTCTGTTCCCAGTTAATCTTCTCTTGAGCTCGTTCAATACCCACAACTAACTTCATTTTCTCCATATACTCTTCTTTAAAAATATCTTCATAGGAACTATAAAGCACGATATTGTTTTTATAATCTCGTCCTTGATATAATTCTTCTTCTAAAGTTTCCTGCAACTTTGCTTCTTCTTTGAAACCCTTCAATACTAGCATGAATTTCAAATCAGGATTGTCTGCTACATCCTCATAACCAAAGACTTGATAATCTCCATTAAAGAACTCATCTCTAATATAAAGCAGTAATCTCTCTTTTGCTGCTTGACTATCAATTTGCTGTACTGAACTTTTAATCAAAGCACTGGTATTACCATAAACTTGATTGTCATTTTCAGCACTAATTACTTTCTCTTCAGCAATTAATTCTTCTAATCCCTTGTTGAATAAATCCTGGTCTAGAATTACTGGATAACTTCTGTCTGTTCTATATTCTAAAAACAACTGCTCTACATCTACTCCTACATTGCGACTACGGAGTTCTTTAATTAAATGTTCTTTTATTTCTGTAAGACCCACTTCTATTCTATTAGGTAGGTCTGCTAATTCCACCTGTTCTTCTTCTAAAATCAGACCTTCATCAGAACTAATCCATTTTTCATAATAACCAAACTTAGCAGTCAATTTATCGATTAAATCTATCTTATTATTTAATAACAACTCTTCTGTATAATCTAAATTTTTATTATCAGCAATTATAGTCTCTATTGCTAATAACTCCTTAGCTTGTTTTAATATATCTTCTGTAAAAATTTCTTTTTGTGCTCTAATCACTAACAAACTATTCTTGAATTTTAAGCCCTGATAAATCTCTTCCTCTAAAAACTGCTCCAGCTTCTCTTGGTTAGAGAAATTATCTAATAGTAGTAAATACTCTAATCTAGAATTGTCTTCAATTTGATCATAACCGTACACTCTATAATTTTCTTCTAGTACATCTTCTTTCAATAATGAAACTATTCTCTCTTTAACATCTTCTACAGCAAAATCTTCTGCTTTTTTCCCTGCTGCAATTAAAGGACTTAAATGCAGTCTGCCCCCTTCTTCTGCTAAAACCTTCTTTTCTTCTTTTAATTCACTTACTGCCTGATAAAATTTGTCTTCTCTAGTAAGCAGCGGGTAATCTCTAAACTTCTTATAATAAGTCAACAGATTTTCGCTAGTAATTCCTTCTAATTCTTTTAACCGCTCTATTATATCTGCTTTCAACTCTGTTTTATCTATTTCCAGCTCTTCTATTAATTCTTCGCTACTCAAACAGCCTTCTAACTCTGCTGTCGCTAATTCTAATTTTCCTTCTACTGTCTCCCAATATAAATATTCACCAAATAATTCTTCTAGTTGTTGATTTAAATTATCTTTGCGTTTCTCTAAAATCCGACCAATCTTACTCTGTTCCCAGTTAATCTTCTCTTGAGCTCGTTCAATACCTAAAACTAGTTTCATCTTTTCTAAATTCTCTTCTTTAAATACATCTTGATTAGAACTATAAAGCACTATATTATTTTTATAGTCCCGCCCTTGATATAGTTCTTCTTCTAAAGTTTCCTGTAATTTAGCCTGATTATTAGAATTCTTCAATATCAGCATGTATTTCAACTCAGGATCATCAGTTAACTCATCATAGCCAAACACTTGATAATCTCCATTGAAAAACTCAGTTCTAATATAATGCACTAACCTTTGTTTTGCTTCTTCATTGTTTACCTGCTGTACTGAACTTTTAATCAAAGCACTGGTATTACCATAAACTTGGTTGTCGTCTTCAGCACTAATAATCTTCTCTTCAGCAATTAGCTCTTCTAAACTCTGGTTGAATAAATCCTGATCCACAATTACTGGATAACTTCTATCTGTTCTATATTCTAAAAATAACTGCTCTATATCTACTCCTTCATTCCGACTGCGGAGATTTTTGATTAAAT
>JBNJFD010000011.1:14149-20763 GCA_051746525.1 Bacillota bacterium
GATCCACAATTACTGGATAACTTCTATCTGTTCTATATTCTAAAAATAACTGCTCTATATCTACTCCTTCATTCCGACTGCGGAGATTTTTGATTAAATGTTCTTTTAACTCACTAGAGTCAACTATTGCTTTATTAAGAGCATCTTTTAAATCTACTTCCTCTTCTTCTAAAACTAATCCTTCTTCTGAACTACTCCATCTTTCATAATAACCGAACTTAGCTGCTAATCTATCTATAATCTCTACTTTTTTATTTAATAATAACTCTTCTATATATTCTACATCTTTATTTTCTTTAATTAAAGTTTCGGCTGCTAACAATTCTTTAGTATCAGCTATTATCTTTTCTGTAAAGACATCTGCCTTAGCTCTAATAACTACAAGACTATTTTCAAACTCTCTTTCTTGATAAACTTCATTTTCTAAAAATTGAATTAATCTTTCTCGGTCTGACAAATCTTTTAATAATAACAAACCTTTTAATGTAGGACTATCTTCAATTTGATCATAACCGTACACTCTATAATTTTCTTCTAGTACATCTTCTTTCAATAATGAAACTATTCTCTCTTTAACATCTTCTACAGCAAAATCTTCTGCTTTTTTCCCTGCTGCAATTAAAGGACTTAAATGCAGTCTGCCCCCTTCTTCTGCTAAAACCTTCTTTTCTTCTTTTAATTCACTTACTGCCTGATAAAATTTGTCTTCTCTAGTAAGCAGCGGGTAATCTCTAAACTTCTTATAATAAGTCAACAGATTTTCGCTAGTAATTCCTTCTAATTCTTTTAACCGCTCTATTATATCTGCTTTCAACTCTGTTTTATCTATTTCCAGCTCTTCTATTAATTCTTCGCTACTCAAACAGCCTTCTAACTCTGCTGTCGCTAATTCTAATTTTCCTTCTACTGTCTCCCAATATAAATATTCACCAAATAATTCTTCTAGTTGTTGATTTAAATTATCTTTGCGTTTCTCTAAAATCCGACCAATCTTACTCTGTTCCCAGTTAATCTTCTCTTGAGCTCGTTCAATACCTAAAACTAGTTTCATCTTTTCTAAATTCTCTTCTTTAAATACATCTTGATTAGAACTATAAAGCACTATATTATTTTTATAGTCCCGCCCTTGATATAGTTCTTCTTCTAAAGTTTCCTGTAATTTAGCCTGATTATTAGAATTCTTCAATATCAGCATGTATTTCAACTCAGGATCATCAGTTAACTCATCATAGCCAAACACTTGATAATCTCCATTGAAAAACTCAGTTCTAATATAATGCACTAACCTTTGTTTTGCTTCTTCATTGTTTACCTGCTGTACTGAACTTTTAATCAAAGCACTGGTATTACCATAAACTTGGTTGTCGTCTTCAGCACTAATAATCTTCTCTTCAGCAATTAGCTCTTCTAAACTCTGGTTGAATAAATCCTGATCCACAATTACTGGATAACTTCTATCTGTTCTATATTCTAAAAATAACTGCTCTATATCTACTCCTTCATTCCGACTGCGGAGATTTTTGATTAAATCTTCTTTTAGCTCACTAAGACTAACTTCTAAATTAGCAGGAATATCTGTTAATTCTACTTCCTCTTCTTTTAAAACTAATCCTTCATCGGAACTAGTCCATTTTTCATAATAACCAAACTTAGCTGCTAAAGCACTAATTAAATTGTCTTTCAAATCTGACAATCTATCTTCAGAATAATTTAAAATCTTATTTTGTTTAATCAAAGTTTCTGCAGCCAATAACTTTTTAGCTTTTTCTACTATCTCTTGTTCTAACAATCCATCTTTAGATCTAATCACTACCAGACTGTTCTCAAATTCTCTTTCTTGATAAATCTGCTCTTCTAAAAATTGCACTAATTCTTTTTTATCTGAAAATTCATCTAATAATAACAAATATTCTAATTCTGAGTTGTCTTTTAATTTATCATAACCATGAATTTTATATTCTTCTGTTAATACATTCTTTTGTAATAGAGATACAATCCGGTCTTTAACTTCGGCAGTGCTAAAATCTCTTACTCTTTTCTCAGCTGCAATTAAGGGGCTCAAATGCAGTTTGCCGTCTTCTTCTGCTAGAACTTTCTCTTCTTCTTTTAATTCAGCTAATGCCCGATAAAATTTATCTTCTGTAGTGATTAATGGATAATCTCTAAACTTTTTATAATAACTTAATAGTTCTTCGCTAGTAATTCCTTCTAATTCTTTTAAGCGCTCTATTATATCTGCTTTTAACTCAACTTGATCTACTTCTAGTTCTTTAATTAATTCTTCTCGCCTCAAACAACCATCTAACTCTGCTGTGGCTAATTCTAATTTGCCTTCTACTGTCTTCCAATATAAATAATCCCCAAACAATTCTTCTATCTGATTATTTAATCCACTTTTTCGTTTCTCCAAAATCTTCCCAATTTTACTCTGCTCCCAGTTGATTTTCTCTTGAGCCCGTTCAATACCTAAAACTAGTTTCATCTTTTCTAAATTCTCTTCTTCAAATACATCTTGATTAGAACTATAAAGCACTATATTATTTTTATAATCTCGCCCTTGATACAATTTGTCTTCTAAAACTTGCTGAAGTTTAGCTTTATTCTTAAAACAGCCTAGTAACAATAAATACTTCACCGCTGGATTGTCAGCTAAATCATCATAGCCAAACACCTGATAATCTCCATTAAAGAACTCATCTCTAATATAAAGTACTAAGCCCTCTTTTGCTGCTTGATTATCAATCTGCTGCACTGAACTTTTAATCAAAGCACTGGTATTACCATAAACCTGAGTGTCATCTTCAGCACTAATAATCTTCTCTTCAGCAATTAATTCTTCTAAACTCTGGTTAAATAAATCCTGGTCTAGAATTACTGGATAACTTCTATTTGTTCTATATTCTAAGAATAACTGCTCTATATCTATTCCTACATTCCGACTGCGGAGATTTTTAATCAAATGTTTCTTCAATTCACTAATACTAACTTCCACATCAGCAGGAATATCTGCTAATTCTATCTCTTTCTCTTCTAAAGCTAAGCCTTCTTCGGAACTAGTCCATTTTTCGTAATAGCCAAACTTATTCCTTAATTCCTCAATTATTTCTGATTTCGTAGTTAATAATATGTCATCTGTATAATTTTCATTCTCGGCAATTAACATTTCTGTTGCTAATAATTCTTTAGTTTTAGCTATTATCTCTTCTGCAAAAACACCTTCTTTAGCTCTAATAACTATAACACTATTTTCAAACTCTCTTTCTTGATAAACTTCATTTTCTAAAAATTGGACCAATTCATCCTGGTCTGTAAAATCCATTAATAGTAGTAAATACTCTAATTCGAAACTATCTTCAAGCTCATCATAACCATATATTTTATGATTTTCTTCTAATACATTTTCTCTTAATAAAGATACTACTTTAGATTTAACATCCTCAATTTCTAATTCATCAATCTTCTCCTTAAGAGAGATTAAAAAGTCTGAATATACCTGGTCACTTTTCTTATCTACATGAATCAGCCCTTGCTCTTTTAACTCATCTATTATTTTATAAAAATGCTGTGCATCTACAATAGGCTTAGCTCTATTCTTTTTAAAATCTAACAACAGATCTTCAAGTTCAATACTGCTCTTTAATTGATTTATTTTACTAAGAATTGTTTCTTTAACATTCTCCAACTGTTTTTCTATTAATTGTTTCCTAGAAAAATCTTTATTATCAATAGTTTCTTTTTCTATTAGCAATTCTCCATTTTTTCTAACCCAATTTATATGCTCCCCAAAAGAACCTTTTAGCTTATTGATTATTTGCTCCTGATGGTCTGCTAATAAACCTTTTGCGTTTTCTATTTCTTGTCCTTCGTTAATCATCTTTTCTAAACTGATTTCTCTTTTAATGGCTGTTATATTTTCTTCTGTAAAAATTTCTTGATTAGATTTTATAAGTAAAAGAGTGTTCTCATAATTTAAATTAGCATAAATTTTTTCTTCTAAAAACTCTCTCAAATCATCTTTGTTAAGCATATCTTCTAAAATTATAACAGCTTGGAGTTCCTTTATATCTGAGATTTGATCTTCTCCATAAATCTTATATTCAGAATCAAATAAATCAAATTTCAAATGTTCAATTAGCTTGTTACGTGCTTGATTATCATTCACTTTCTTAACTTGTTCTGTTACTAAAACTGATAATGATTTATATAATTTATTACTATCTTTAATATAAACAAATCCTTCAGTTGCTATTAATTCTTCAACTACCTGATAAACTAAATCATCATTAGAGATAATAGGTAATTCTCGGTTTTCTTTTGCCTGTCTAAGAAATTTTTCTATATTTATACTATTTTGCTCTATATTTAACAAGTATTCTTTAATTCTAGATTTATCTTCGCTTATTTCTTGAGGTGATTCACCTTGCTTTAAATCAAAAGCAATCTTTTCTAATTTAAACTCTCCTTTATCTTTAAACCAATTTAAATAATATCCAAAAGTAGAGGTTAACATCTTTATTAGTTTTTCTTTGTTTTCTTCTAATAGCTGTTGTAATTTATCTTTTTCCTCTCCACTTTGCTCTTTAATAAGGTTCTTAGTCGCTAATATTTCAAACATTAAATTAAAGTACTTATCTTCAAATATTCTTTCTTGAGCTGTAATAAAGACTAAACTGTTTTTATAAGTCAAATCAGTATATACCTGCTCATTAAGCATCTTAGCTAGTTCTTCTGTATCAGTAGGAGGGTCTAATAATAATATATAATCTAAATCTTTATTATCTTGCCAATCCTTATTGCTATAAAACTTATAATTCTCATCAAAAATATAATCACTAATATATTGTTTTAAGCTCTCTTTAACTTCTTTTTTAGAAATTTGCTCTTCTTGTTCTTTAATCAAAGTATTTAATCCCTTTTTGGGTTTAATAAAGAAACTCTCTTCTTTTTTATCTATATAATTACTCTGTTCTATTAAATTTTCAAATTCTTGTGTTAATTTGATTATATCTACATTATCACGGGCCCTAATAACACCTTCTAAAATCTTATCTCTAGTTGCTTCTTTATTTCCTGCAATTGTATATAACAAGATTGTTTTTAAAATCCGTCTTTGATTATCCGAATCAAAGTTTTTTATTTCAAATTGCACAGCATTATTCAATTCGGGGAAAAAGTCTCCTACTTTATCAATATTTAAATCAGAGACTATTATCAAATCTTTATCTCCCAACTCCGTAACTAAATCTGCCAAAATTCCAATTTGATTTTTATAAACAGCAGTTTCTTTAGAACAATTATGTGAAATATCTTGTAATATTGATAACAACTGCGGATGAAAAGGGTAGCTATTAATCAAATCATCTTTGAATTTTTCTAAATTTAGAATGTCTATATCTGCTTGCCGATAATTATCTATACAATTATCAATTATTGGAGTGATATTAGTTATAAATTGTTGATCTTTTATTTCATTAAATAATCTATAAAAAATAAAGTTTGGCTTTTGACCAATTGCTACTGCATCTTTTATATCTTTATCTGACAGCAACTCTCTTATTTCTTCATTTTCTCCTAATGTACTTATAAAAACCATTAATTTATCATTTTTAGCTGCTTCTACTAATAAATTTCTAATAAACTGTTTATTATCTGCTAACAACTCATCTTTATTAAGTTCATTTAATTTAACAAAGAATGCTTCTAAATCATCAATAAAAATAGCTGTTGCTTCTTCCTGAACTAAATCTCTCATCAAATTTGACCCCGGTATGTCATTGAAACCTTCCAATAATTCTTTTCGTTGGAATTTCTCAAAAATAGGAACCCAAATTTTCTCTTCAGCCTCATTTGCTGCTGATATTATACAGTTTTTACTTTTGTTTTTTATAGCAAATGCATTAAAACGGTTAAATCTAATATTATGCTGATTTAACCAGCTTTCTGCTATGTCAAAATCTTCAAACAAATTATATGCTGCTAATAAAGCATGGGTCTTCCCCATAGTAGTTTGCCCACAAATTATTATTACACCATCATTATCTCTGTATCTCATTTTATTATTTTTCATATTACTATTAATAAACTGCACTAATTCTTTAATTAACTGCGAAGGATACGTCAATTCAAAAAAACGATGCAAATTGTTCTCTAAACAGTCTTGACTACTTTCAATTCTGGAAATATTGATAGTAGATTGACACTCCAAGTTATCTTCTTTGTTTACTTCTCTCAATTCCAGCAAATCTCTAATGGACATTCCTTTCCCTCCTTATACTTATCACTATTATCTATTATAATTCTCATTTTTTTAACCAGAAATAAATAAAATCTACTTTTTTCTTTAGTTAAATTTAATCCTTTCATTTATTAATTACTACATCTAACTTTGATTTCCCTTTTTTTAAGAGTTAAAAATTGTCTGAACCCCGCATAAATTCTAGTTATTTCCACCTTTAAAATAAAAAAACTACTCAGAACCTATCCTGAGTAGCAGCACTTATCCTATTTGCCTCAAAACCTCTAAAGCAATTTATAAAATTTTAATAATTTATTATAAATTAGAATATCGCTCTCATTAATATAAATCCCAGATAAATACCTACAATTCCCATTAT
>JBNJFD010000012.1:0-6056 GCA_051746525.1 Bacillota bacterium
AACTTTTTTTTGGCGCCGTCCTACAGATAAATCTGTGAGTTGGTTGTGGGGTTTGGCAGCAGGTGTTATGTTAGCAATTGTAGTAATAGACTTATTCCCCGAAGCCATGAATTATGGGAATTTAGTAGATACAATTGTAGGGGCTTTAGGAGGAATTTTATTATTAAAATATATTTCTAATTATTTTAAGTGTGAGTTTCGGGAAGGCTATATTAAGACGGGGATTTTATTAGGAATTGGAATAGCCCTGCATAATTTTCCCGAAGGGCTGGCAATTGGAGCAGGATATGCAGTAACGAGTCAATTAGGATGGGGCTTAGCTTTAGTAATGGCACTGCACAATTTCCCCGAAGGCTTATCTATGGCAACACCTTTAAATGTAGGAGGGGTAGCACCTGCTAAAATATTGTTTTATACAATGCTGCCGGGGTTGCCCATGGGTTTAGGTGCTTTTTTAGGAGCCTCAGTAGCTGCTATTTCTTCTGGTGCTTTAGCAATCACTTTGGGAGCAGCAGGCGGAGGAATGTTGTATATTACTTTATTTGAGTTAATTCCTGGAGCCTATAATTTTAATCATGGACTGCAGGCTAGTTTAGGACTGCTAATTGGTGTGGGGTTAGGGTCTTTATTTGTGATTTTTGTTTAGGGGTGGTAGTAATTAAAAGAATAATTGTAATTTTAGTTATAGTTTTAATAGCAAGTACAGAAGTACTGTTGCCTAATTATGTGGGCAACAGGTTAGAAAATAGTTTAAAAGCAGAAGTAGATAGTTACCACCAGCTTAATCTAGAAGTGGATTCTTTTCCGGCCTTGAAATTATTAGTTGCTGCCGCAGATGAAGTTAAAGTTACGGGCCAAGATATAGTAGTAGAGGATTTAAAACTAGAGCAGTTAAAGGCAGAGTTTAGAAATCTGAAGTTGAAAGAAATTGCTGGAGAATGGGAGACAGTGCGGGGGGAGAATACAGAGTTAGAAATTATAATTACTGAAAAAGATATTAATAGATATTTAATTACTAAAGAAGAATTAGCTGCATTTGAAAGAATTAAATTAGATATTACTCCGCAACAAGTGATTTTAAATGGGATTATTACTTTGTTTTCTGCTGAAGTTAATCTACAGTTAACAGGTAATTTTACTGTAGTTGATGCTCAAAAAATAGTTTTTAATTCTGAGCAGCTAGCAGTAGAGAATTTTTTAGTTTCTACTAGTTCAATTCAACAGTTAAAAGAAAAACTGCAGTTTGAATTAGATTTAACAGAGCTGCCACTGCCTTTAGAAGTTAAAGAAGTAGAACTTGCCAAAGATAGATTAATAATTAAGGGATTTGAGGATGAGAATAAATAATCTGTTTTTTTGTTAAAATAATTAAGAGATAAAGTACGTCCGGGGGAGAAAAAATGAGAAAAGTCACACTGCTAATCATAATAATAGTTTTAATTTATTCTTCAACAATAGTACTGCTAAAACATCAGATTGAGACTAATAATCGGCAGGTGGAATTAGCTATTGACTATGATTCTTTTGCCAACCAGCAACAACTTAATTTAATAAAAGAATTTGCTGCTGCAGGGATTAGTTCTGTGGCAGTGACTGAAAAAAGCTTAGAGCAGTTAGCTGCAGCAGAAAAAATTACTATTTATAATAGTTGGCAGTTAAACCTAATCACTGATTCAGAAGTTGAATGGAATAAGTTGCATAAAGAGCGGCTATATATTAGTGGTCCACCAGATTTACTACGGGAATTAGAAAAGAGATTAAAATATTATACCACAGTTAAGTATTTTCAGGAAAGAAACTTATTAAGCTTTGTTAATCAGCAGTCGGAGTTATTAAAGCAACCACTTTATTTTTCTGAAGTTGCTCAAGAGCTAGTGCATAATAGCGAATTAATGTTAATTCCCCGCTTTAAAACTACAGTGGATCTTAAGGATTTAGAACAGACTAGCACCGAATTAGGAACAGTAGATACTATAATTTTTAGTGGGAAACAAGTCCCTGCAGTAGATAATATAGAACAGTTAGCAGCAGTTTTAAATAGTTTAAAAATTAACCTAGGATTAATTGAGCCTTTTTTGGCCCAACAGCAGGGGGCTAATCAATTAGCAGTACAGATGAATTATCAGGCAATTAGAGTGCATAGCATTAGCCAAGAGGAGTTAGAAAACTTAGGAGTGCAGAGAACAGCAGCTCGTTATCTTAGAGCTGTTAAAGAGAGAAATGTTCGTTTGCTTTATTTGCCAGCCTTTGCTGATAGTCAAAAGACAGAGTTGCTGCTTAGCAAGTTAATTACAGCCTTAAAAAATGAAGGCTATAGTTTAGGTGCGGCTAGACCATTTGAAGTAATTCAACCTTCAGGTTGGTCGTTAGTTTTAATGATAGCTACATTATTAATAGCAATTTTAGTTCCAATTAGAGAGTATATTTATCTAATAAATCCTTCAGGACAAGAAAATTTAATTAGAACTTATATATTATTTATTACAGTAAGTTTAATTAGTACTGCAGCAGGGATAATTATTACGGGGTTATTATTTGACAGCAGTTATTTACTACAAATTAAACAGTTTAGAGGAATTAAATTGGCTTTTACAGCACCATTAGTGTTAAGTGGGCTTTATTTATTAAGCAAACTGGGAGGTAAAGAAATAAAACAGAGAGTGCTTAGTGGTTTAAAAGGCTCTGTTTATTGGTGGCAGTTGTTAGTGGGTCTTAGCTTGATAGTGGTATTTATAGTTTATGTAGGACGAACTACTAATCAGTTTATAATTGGAGTAAGCAAATTAGAATTAGTAGTTAGAGATTTTTTAGCTGCTGTTTTTGGAGTTAGACCCCGCTTTAAATCTTTTTTAATTGGACATCCTTTATTGCTATTAGGAATTTATAAATCAGAAGCTAGATTATATCAGTGGTTATTAATTGGAGGGTTAATTGGTCAAATCAATGTAATTAATACTTTAATCCATTTCCATATGCCTAGTGGAGTTTCTTTATTAAGAGTTGTTTTAGGTCTGGGATTAGGTTTGATTATCGGAACAATATTAATTAAAATTATTGATTTGTGGGAGCTGATGAGATGAAGAGAGTATTAATCTCAGGTTATTATGGATTTAATAATGCTGGTGATGAAGCAATTTTAGCAGCTTTAATTGTTGAGTTAAAAAAGAGGTTTGCAGGGATAGAAATCACTGTTCTATCTGCGAACCCTCAGTTTACAACAAAGGCGCATCAAGTTGCAGCAGTAAAGAGAACAGACTTGAGAGCAATTAAAGCTCAATTGAACAAGTCTGACTTACTGATTAGCGGTGGCGGTAGTCTACTGCAGGATGTGACAGGAAATAAAACTATTGCTTATTATTTAGGGATTATAGTAGTAGCTAAATTAATGAGAGTTCCAGTGTTTTTTTGTGGACAAGGAGTTGGCCCAGTTAATAACCTGATAAATCAAAAGTTAATAGCTGTAGTGTTAAATCGAATTGATTTGATAACTGTCAGAGATAAAGATTCTAAAAAATTGCTGCAGGATTTAGGAGTAAAAGAGCAGATAAAAGTTACAGCAGATTTAGTTTTTAATTTAAAGGCAGCTGCTGAAAAGAAAGTGCAGAAAATTTTAGAGCAGGAACAAGTTGAGTTATCCGAGCATACAATGGTGGTTTCTGTTAGAGGATGGGAGGATAATAGTTATGTAGAGGGAGTAGCTGCAGTGGTAGATAAATTGATAGCAGAGCAAGGAGTGGAAGTGATTTTGCTGCCCTTGAAATATCCCGCGGACCACAAAATTACTAATAAGTTAGAAGAATTGCTGGCTAATGATGTACAAGTAATTTCAGGCAATTATAAACCCGAGGAACTAATAGGGGTAATTGCTAGGTGTGATTTAATGTTAGGAGTTAGATTACATTCTTTAGTTTTTGCAGCAGTAGCAGGAGTGCCAGTAGCAGGGATTTCTTATGATTCTAAAGTTGATAGTTTTTTAGCTCAATTAGGATTAGAAGCAGTTACTGCTATCGATAATTTTAATCAAGCTGTAGTTTATGATAAGTTACTTAAAATTTGGCAGAATAGAGAGCAACAACGTCATAATATAGAGCAGAACACTGCAGGGTTAAGGGATTTAGCAGCAGATAATGTTAAGTTGCTGTGCAAGAAGTTAGGGGATTAGATGCGAAAACGAGTAGCAATTTTGGATGTGTTAATAGATAAAGTTGATCAAGAATTGGCTTTAGAAAAAATAATATCTTGTCTAGAGCAGGGTCAACAGCAATTAATTGTTACTCCTAATTCTGAAATGATAGTACAAGCTCAGCAGGATGTGAAGCTAAAAGAGATTATTAATTGCGCTGATTTGGCCCTGCCTGATGGAGCTGGAGTCGTTTTAGCCTCTAAAATATTAGGCAATCCGATTCCAGAGCGGGTAGCAGGAATTGATTTAGTACAGCAATTGTTTAAGATAGCTAATCAAACTAATTATAGTTTTTATTTTTTAGGAGGCGCTCCTAAAATAGCTCAGCAGGCTAAAAATAGAGTTTTAGAGCAGTATCCTCATTTGAAAATCAGTGTGCACCATGGATATTTAACTAGGGTGTTGGAAGAACAGGTAATTAATGATATAATAATAAGGTCACCTGATATTTTATTAGTAGGCATGGGAGTTCCTTTACAAGAGAAGTGGTTAGCTAAGTATTTAGTAGAGTTTGAAGGAACGATAGGAATAGGTGTAGGAGGAACTTTTGATATTTTAGCTGGAACTAAAAAAAGAGCTCCAGGTTGGATGCAGAAATTTAACTTAGAATGGTTATATAGAGTTATCCAGGAACCACAGCGAATTCATAGGGTTATTCAATTGCCCCAGTTTATGCAGCAGGTGTTATGGCAGAGATATAAAAATCAATAAATGTAGGTGGTGCAGATGGTTAAAGAAACAATATATGATTATTTAGGGATTACTGAAGCCCATGAAGTATTAGGAGAAGGTTTTGACGAAACCCAATTAAAGGAAGTTGAAGTTTAAAAAAATCATTAAAAAAACAGGAAATTTTAAAGTGATTGAAGAAAACAATACTTATAGTCAATACTTATTATAATCTCAATTATAAATTATAATAATATTAATATATCTTGTTAACTTTGTAGGGTAAGATTATTTAGTAAATTTTTAAGGAGGGTATTTATATGGAACCTAGTGAAGTAGCCGCTGTGATTGACCATACTATTTTAAATCCTGATATAGCTGAAAAGGATGTGGAAATTAAATGTAAAGAAGCATTAGAATATGGTTTTGCTTCTGTATGTGTTAATCCGAACTTTGTTAAATTAGTGGCTGATAGATTAAAGGGCAGTGATGTGAAAGTCTGCACAGTAATTGGTTTTCCTCTAGGGGAGAGAACTTCAGAGGCTAAAGCTTTTGCTGTGAAAAATGCTCTTAAAAATGGAGCGGAAGAAATAGACATGGTCTTAAATATCGGTGCTTTAAAATCAAAGGCTTGGGATATTGTGAAAGCAGATATTAAAGCAGTTGTCAATGCTGCCGGTGGAGATGCTGTAGTGAAAGTTATTTTAGAGACGTGCTACTTAGATGAAGATGAAATCAAGAAAGCCTGCCAAGTTGTTCAAGAGGCGGGAGCTGATTTTGTTAAGACCTCTACTGGATTTGGAACTGGAGGAGCAGAAGTAGAAGATGTTAAATTAATGAGAGAAACTGTAGGAGATGAATTAGGAGTTAAAGCTTCAGGAGGAATAGGAAGTATGGAAGATGCCTTAGCAATGATTGAAGCAGGTGCGACTAGGATTGGAGCTAGTTCTGGTGTTCAAATTGTAGAGGGTGTTAGTGTAGAAGATGATGGAGATTATTAAAGTGAATTAAAATATAATGTATAAATTATTATAGGCCAGCCATAAAAGGTTGGCCTATTTTAATGGTGAATTATTCAAAAATCATTTATCTAGTTTTTTTGTTGACCAATGTTCGTGATTGATAATCCTAGATATTGTTCTAGGGCTAATTTCATATTTTTCTCCTAACTCTTTTTGGGTACATTTATTGTTATTATATTCAT
>JBNJFD010000012.1:6156-16635 GCA_051746525.1 Bacillota bacterium
TTATATTCATCAGCTAGTTTTTGTTGGGAATAATTATTATTTTTATATTTATTATAAATTTCTAGACATAACTCTTTGGATATTTGACATTTCTTATCTTTAACTGGACTTTTTAAATGTTTGGTAGACCAGTGCTTCCCATTTACTATTCTAGAGACTACTTTTTGACTAGTATTATATTTTTCTCCTAATTCAGTTTGTGTATAATTTCCAGTTTTATATTCTTCGTATATTTTTATACCTTCACTTTTAGTGATCTTAGTATCACAATGATTTTCTCCTGTTGTTTTTATTGCTTTAAGGTGTTGAGTGGACCAGTGTTTTCCTTTGATGATATTATAAACTGTTTTTTGACCAATTTTATATTCAGTCATTAATTCTTGTTGAGTATACTCTCCGCTTTTATATTTATTATAGATTTCTAAATATTCTTTTTTGGATAAGGGTGAATTATTATGTTTTTTATTAATATTAGTTGGTATCTCTAGATTTTTGGTGATGGAGTGTTTGCCATTAATTATTTTAGATATTGTACTTGAGGTAACATTATATTTATTAGCCAATTCTTCTTGAGTGTACTTACCATCATAATAATCCTTAAAAATTGTTAAATAATCTTCTTCTGATATTCTATATTGTGATTTTTCCATTGGGGGACCTAAACCTTTTGTTATCTGATGTTTACGGGTTACTATCTTTCCTATAAAGTTTCTACCTCTATCTACTTTTTGGCTTATTTCTTTATAAGATAAATCTAATTCTTCATAATAATAAATTATAGTTTTAGCTAAAGCTCTAAGTTTTAAATATTTTAGATTGGTTTGATTTAGTAAATGATTACCATTTAATACTTTTCTAATAGTTCTAGCACATATATTGTGTTTATTAGCTATCTCAATACTATTTAGGTCTTTTTTCATATAATCGCAAATCATAGTTGAAACTTCTTTTTTGGAAATTTCTAATGCGGGATGTTTTTCTGGCGAAGTGCTAAAAAACTCTTTTAGTTTTGTGCTTAATTTTTCTTTATGTTCTTCAGTTACTTCCCCTAAAGCATCTCCTCCCGGGTGATTATTATAATGAAAAGGATTACTATAGCTATTATATTTTTTTATATAATATTTTTCTCGTTCATTTAGTTGGTTGATAGGGACTTCTTCTATAATATTATAAATAAAACCATCTTCTCCATGTTTTTTAATAGCTCTATCAATGTATTGGACTGTTCCTCTCTTGTGTTCTTTCATTCTTCTTTGAAAGCAAGTAGTTTGCCCAATATATATCTGTTTTGTTTTTTTACGTTCAATTTTATAGATGTATCCTGTTTTCATAAAATCCCCCCTTTCTAATATTATTCCCCACTTCTATATTAGAAATACAAAAGACCATCGAGAAAAAGGAAGATTAACCTTAATCTCAATGGTCTTTTGTAAATATAATCTATTCGGATGCAGTTTTTAATACATCATCATAAGTAACTCTATCTTTAAATTCTTCTAACTTGCCCTTATTCCAGTTATCTGTATTAGTAATGAACCCGACGACGCGTGAATATGTCTGGCATTTAGTCCTTCCTTCATTGTTATTACTCATTCAAAACCACCTCCTTTTAAAGATTAATTTCTAATAAATACTTTTTCAACATATTTAGATAGTATATTTTTAAATTTTTTTAGTTTTGCAGGTGGAAATTCTTTAACTTTAGATAGTTCAGGGTTTAAAGTGTTTTTAGGTCTGAAATTTTGAATATAGTGATATTTGCTACCTTGAATTAATTTTCCGATTTCTTCAATTTTTTCTTTATCGTGTAGAGTAGGAACCACAGTAGTCCGAAATTCATAATCTATATCTGAATTTTTAATTAATTGAATACTTTTTACTATACATTTTTTAAAACCTGTTTTACCTAAGATAGGCTTTTCTTCTTTTAATGGAGCTTTGACATCCATAGCAATATAATTTAATAAATTTTCATTGATTAGTTGAGATAATAATTCTGGGTTGCTTCCATTAGTATCTAATTTTACTTTTAGACCTATAGCTTTGATTTTTTCGATAAAATTTAATAGGTCTGATTGTAGAGTAGGTTCCCCCCCTGTAATTACTAGGCCATCAATTAAATCTTTTCTAGATTTAAGGAAATCTAATACCTTACTTTCAGAATAATAGTTATTATCTGAACTTGAATCAGGTATAAGATGTGGGTTATGACAATAAGGACAAGCAAAATTACAACCTTGAGTAAAGATAATAGTTGCAATTTGGTCTGGATAATCCATTAGACTTGTTTTTTGAATTCCAGAAATCTTCACTTTTTATTCACCTTCTTCATAACCCATTTCTGCATCACATTTAGGGCAATACTCGTGTTCCCCAGCAAGATAACCGTGTTTTGGACAAATGCTGAAAGTAGGTGTAATAGAATAATAAGGCAATTCAAAGTTATGGGCCAAGCGTTTAACTAATTTCTTGGTACTTTCAATTGACGGCATCTTTTCGCCGATAAACCCGTGGAGAACCGTACCCCCTGTATATAATTTTTGTAATGGATCCTGTAACTGGAACGCCTGGAAAATATCAGTAGTATGTCCCACAGGAAGCTGCGTCGAGTTAGTATAATAAGGATCAGCATCATTAGCCATAACTCGTTCTTGATTAGCACAAATGATATCAGATCCAAATCTATCTTTATCCATTTTAGCAAAACGATAAGAAGTTCCTTCAGCAGGAGTAGCTTCTAAGTTGTAGATATTACCAGTTTCTTCTTGGTACTCTACTAATTTGGAGCGCATAGCTTCCATTACTTCTACTGCAAATTCTTGGCCCTCTGGAGTAGAGATGTCTTGGCCCATGAAATTAAGTAGAGCTTCATTCATACCGTTAAGGCCAATAGTATTGAAGTGGTTTTTCCAATACTCATCAAAGCGTTCTTTAATATCTCGTAAATAAAATTTGCTATAAGGATATAAACCTTGTGCAGTTAAGTTTTCTAAAACTTCTCGTTTGATTTCTAAGCTCTCTTGGGCAATATCCATTAGTTTATATGTCTGCTCTAAAAATTCCTCTTTAGAATCAGCCTGATAGCCAATCCGCGGCATGTTTAATGTAACCACTCCCACAGAATTTCCACACCAAGTAGTTTTTCCATTCCTTCTAACCATGACAGTATTATTCTCTACTTCACAGCAATATACTTTACCACTATAATATTCTGTATCAATGTTTCTATTTCGTAATCTGTAATGCTTAGACTGTTGTACTCCTACTGTATATTGAGTAGTAGTGTTAATTTTTCTACCTTCGATTTCCATAACTCCTCTATTTCTTTGAGAAATAGTAGAAATATAGCCAATCTTCATGATTAATTCCTGCAAATCATCTGCTAGTTGTCGTGATGCAGTATAATATGACATTTGTCTTGTTTTAGCAATTCCTCTTAACGGTCTGATATGACCATCACCATGCATGAGCCATTTAAATAATGTTTTTAATTGTCGAGCAGACAATGCTTTTATTTCTTGGGGGATATACTTACTATAACAATTACCAAACTGTTTAAGATAAGACCACAGTTGTTTATTACATATAATATAGTTCTTTCCTTCAATACGATAGTTAAAGGGCATTTCATTTAATAATTGCTCTATTTTTTTTCTGATTTTCTTTTTATTTTGAGAGATAACTACCCTATAACCATGGGATTGAGCGATTTTATCATTGTCAACACTTCCCTCAGAAATAAAAATACCGAAAAATTTAAGCCATAGGTCCATATCAATTGCTAGTTCTTCTTTTTTATATTCCTGCTGTGAATTATAATTACCACTAATCCAACTGTTTTCTATTGCTGGCAATAAAAAATATTCTTGTTCAATGCCGTCCCATGCTCCTTGTTTTGGGATGCGGTGGACATTACCGTTAAACTCATCTGCTCTAACAAAACCTCGCTCCATAGTATTAGCATCGTCATAAACCATTCTATGATTTGGAGTAACTAATAAATCTAGAGATTTATGATTAAATCGATATAATTGGCCAGCCCAGTCATATTCAAATATTTTTTTAGGTTGATATAATTCAATTTGGTTATTCTCAGATAATGTAAATACTGAATCTTCATAACTTAATTCAGAAAATAATTTCCAGCCGTCTTCAGTCATAATTTCTGTTTTGTCGTCATAACACCCTGTTAGGGGGTTGGCCCCGAATAATCCGCCACCTCGCTTACGTAATTCAGTGTTGTCTATTTGCAACCTGCAGCACATACTTCTAATATCTTCCGGATTCATATCAGAATTAACAAAATTGCTAAAGTATGGTATTCCGTACTTGGCCGTCATTTCCCAGACGGGTTCTAACAATTCATTATCCCAATCGAAGTCAGGAGTAATATTATAAGTAGGAATTGGAAAACTAAAGACACGACCTTTTTTATCTCCTTCGAGCATAACTTCTGCAAAGGCACGGTTAAGCATGTCCATTTCTTCTTGGAACTGCCCATAAGTTTCTGCTTGTAGTTCTCCCCCAATGACTATTGGTTCATCTTTAATATTATTTGGCACTTCTAAATCCATAGTTATATTAGTAAAAGGAGTTTGGAATCCTACTCGAGTAGGTACATTTAAATTATAGATAAATTCCTGCATTCCCTGTTTAACTTCCTCATAATTTAAATCATCATAAGCAATAAATGGAGCTAAATAAGTATCAAAATTAGAAAAAGCCATTGCTCCTGCAGCTTCACCTTGTAAAGTATATAAGAAGTTTACTGACTGCATTAAAGCAGTTCTAAAGTGTTTAGGAGGTTTACTCTCGACTTTAGTAGGAACTCCACCAAAACCGTTAAGTAATAAGTCTCTTAAATCCCAACCACAGCAGTAAACTGACAGATTTCCTAAATCATGAATATGTAAATCTCCATTAGAATGAGTTTTCTGGATTTCCTGTGGATATATTTCCTGCAGCCAATATTGAGCGGTAACTTCTGAAGAAATATGGTTATTTAATCCCTGTAAGGAATACCCCATATTACTATTTTCATTAACCTTCCAATCGCTGCGATCTAAATAATCGCTAATAGAATCAATAGCATCACTAAATAGTTGTTTTGTATTTCTGATTTTAGAATGCTGATCACGGTATAAAATATAAGCCTTAGCAATATCAGAATAACCGTGTTCAATTAAAATCTTTTCTACTAAGTCCTGAACTTGTTCTACAGAAGGAATTTCACTTTCTTTAGAGAATATATTGAGATAAGAAACTACTTCTCTAGTTATTTCTTCTGCAATTTGTTGATCTTCCATATCAACTGCTTTAGTAGCTTTTAAAACAGCTTGTTTGATTTTGTTTTTGTTAAATTCAACCTGTTCACCATTTCTTTTCTTAATATAGTTAATCACGACTCTACCTCCTCATATTAATCATGAAACAATTATATTTTAACTTAGCTTTTAGAGAGTGTCAAGAGAGAAGAAAATCAATATATAGTGTGTGAACCGATTATAGACACAATATGTAGTGTGTTCTTTCTTAATCGCCCTTATTTATTTTTTAGAAAAAAACATTTTGTGAGCTAATTAATTTAGTTTGCGAAAGTTAATTAATAGTGATACAATTTAAGTTAGTATTATAGACCTTAAAAAGGTAGGGATAAATTTATATGTTCACAACTAAAAACAAAAAATTATTAATTGGAGTGACTATACTAGTATTAACTATAATTACTAGTGTTGGATTTTTTATGCACCATACTTATGCTAACTCTAATCGTTTTTCTGAGCAAGAGACATCTAGTAAATTTCAAAAATTATTTGTTATTTTTGATATTATTGAGCAAAGTTATGTTGAAGATGAAGAGATGGATACGTTAGTGACAGGTGCTATTGATGGGATGTTAAATTCTTTAGAGGATCCTTACACAAATTATTTACCCCCTAAAGAATATGAAGGAATGAAAGAAGATTTTGAAGGGAAATACGGTGGAATTGGGATTATGATTACTTTAAGAGATGGACAGATAACGGTTATTTCTCCGTTTAAAGGTACTCCAGGAGCTAAAGCAGGATTAAAGGCTGGAGATATAATCTCTAAAATAGAAGGTCATAAAACAAAAGGAATGAAATTAGAGCAGGCTGTTGATATGATGAGGGGAAAGCCAGGTACTAAAGTAAAGTTGAATATTAAACGAGGCACAAATAAAAATATAATTGACCCTGAAGAGCAGAGTTATAAAAAAATAGAGGTAGATATTACTAGAGCGGAGATTGAAGTGCCATATTTGACTTCTGAATTAAAGGAAGGAAATGTAGGGTATATAGAATTAACAAGATTTATTGAAGATTCAGGACAAAAAGTAGCTAGTGCTATAGAAGATTTAAATAAGCAGGGAGCTCAAGGGTTTGTGTTAGATTTAAGAAATAATCCAGGAGGGTTACTGCAGGAAGCAGCTAAAGTAGCTAATAATTTTGTAGATCAGGGACCGGTAGTTTACGTTGAAGAGCGCGGTAAAGAAAAACAGGCTATTCCTTTAGCAGGAGAATTTGAAACTACTGATAAACCGCTAGTTGTCTTAATTAATGGTGGTAGTGCTAGTGCTGCAGAAATTGTAACAGGAGCTATTCAAGACCAGGAACGAGGGACTATAGTAGGAGAAAAGACCTTTGGTAAAGGAGTAGTACAGAGCTTAGTTCCTTTAACAGATGGTTCAGCAGTAAAGCTAACTACAGCCCGCTATTATACTCCTGATGGTCAATTTATTCATCATCAAGGAATTGAGCCTGATGTTAAAGTTGCTTTAACTGATACTCCTGATAATTCTAATTTGATAAAAACTGAAAATGCTCAGAAAGTATTAAAAGCAATGGATTATTATTCTGGAGCTTTAGATGGTGTTTATGGGCCAAAGACAGCTAGAGCTGTATTGAGATTTCAATATGATAATGATTTAGAGGCAACTGGAGTAATTGATAGTTCAACAGAAGAAAAATTAGCTCAAATTTCTAGTCGGAAGGATATCCAAGAGGAGATTGAATCTGAAGATAAGCAATTAAATGAAGCACTTGAAATTTTAAAGCAGAAATTTAATTAGGAAGGAACAGATGGAATGTTTAAATTTAATAGGTTAGTCATCGTATTGCTAATGTTAAGTTTACTATTAGTAGTAACTTCCTGCGGAAGTGATGAGCAGGAAACCGTAGAAGAGCAAGAAGAAAAAAGAACTGAAATTAATTATCAAGAGCAAGTAAATAAATTAGATGAGCAATTAAAAGAAGTATTAACTGCTATTAAACTAGAAGAACGAAATCCGTCAAAAGATAAAGAAGCTGCAAAAATCAAGAAGACAACTGATTATCAATTTGAATGGTCTCACAGCACTTATCAATTACAGATTCCTCTATATGGAGCTAAAGGTGAGTTGTTGTCAGATTATCGTCGAGAAATTATTAAAAAATTTAAAAACAATTTTGATGTTGTAGATTTTACTTGGCAGGATAAAGACCAATCTAAATTGGTTATGGAATTAGGTTTTAAGGCACAGGATGAATTTAAATTAATGACTCATCAAATTGTTTTTACTCAGCCGCATCCTAAGGCTAAGATGGCAATTATAATTGATGATTTTGGGTTTAACCGGCGGGGGACAGCAGAAATTTTAAGTATTAACCGTCCTTTAACAGCAGCTGTATTACCTTTTAGACCTTATTCTGAAAAAGATGCGGAATTAGCTAAAGAAGCAGGGCTAGAAATACTGCTGCATCAACCATTGGAACCGATGAAATCTCAATCTGATCCAGGAGCAGGTGCTATTGATACTAAGATGAGCGAAGCAGAGTTGGAAGAAACTTTTTTGAAAAATTTAAATAGCTTACCTCAGATATCTGGAGTTAATCACCATATGGGTTCTAAAGCTTCAACTCATACTGGAGTAATGAGTAAGCTAATGGAAATAATAAAAGAAAGAGATTTATTTTATATTGACAGTAGTACTAGCCATGATTCAGTAGGTGTTAAAATGGCACGTAGATATAATATAGCAACAAAAGAGAACCATTTATTTATTGATAATGCAGATCAAAAGGCGGAAGTTGAAAAAATGATTTTACGTTTAGCTAAAATAGCACTTGAAAAAGAAGAATTATTAATTATTGGGCATGTAAAAGAGAATACTGCTCATGCTATTAAGGACAGCATTCCTAAATTAGAACAAATGGGAATTAAATTAGTTTATGCCTCACAGATTGCAAAATAAAGCACCCTAGGGTGCTTTATTTTAGTTGATAATTGCTTAAGTTCGGAGGTGAAAAGATGCCAAAATTTGAATTACAGTCAGAATACACTCCTAAAGGAGATCAACCAGAAGCAATTGATCAATTAGTAACGGGAATTGAACAGGGGATGAGAGATCAAACTCTATTAGGTGTAACAGGATCAGGTAAGACTTTTACCATGGCTAATGTGATTGAAGAAGTTCAGAAACCAACTTTAGTAATTGCTCATAATAAAACATTAGCAGCTCAATTATGTAGTGAATTTAAAGAGTTTTTTCCTAATAATCGAGTTGAATATTTTGTTAGTTATTATGATTATTATCAGCCAGAAGCCTATGTCCCCCAAAATGACACTTATATTGAAAAAGATGCTTCAATTAATGAAGAAGTTGAGAGGTTACGCTTAGCTGCAACCAGCTCATTATTTGAAAGAAGAGATGTAATTATTGTAGCTAGTGTCTCATGTATTTATGGTTTAGGTAATCCAGCTGATTACTTAGATTTAACTTGTAATTTAGAGGTGGGGATGATCAAAGACCGTCAGGATATTATTCGAGAATTAGTTAATATTCAATATAAAAGAAATGATATTGATTTTATGCGAGGAACTTTTCGAGTACGGGGAGATACAATAGAAATTATTCCTGCTTATGAAGATCGTGCTTATCGAGTCGAATTATTTGGTGATGAAGTAGATCGGATTAGACAAGTAGATACTGTAACAGGAGAAGTTTTAGGCGAGTTAGAAGAATTGACTATTTATCCAGCTAGTCACTTTGTTACTCCTCAAGATAAGATTGAACGCGCTTTAGACCAAATAGAGGATGAATTACAAGAACGTTTAGAAGAATTACGAGCAGAAAATAAATTAGTAGAAGCACAGCGTTTAGAAGAAAGAACTAATTATGATATGGAGATGTTAAGAGAATTAGGAACCTGTAAAGGAATTGAAAATTATTCACGCCATTTACAGGGGCGGGCACCTGGTTCTAGACCGCAGACTTTAATTGATTATTTTCCTGATGATTTTTTAATTATGATTGATGAGTCCCATAAAACTATTCCTCAAATTGGGGGCATGTATGCTGGAGACCGTTCTAGAAAAGAGAAATTAGTAGAACATGGATTTCGGTTACCTTCAGCCATGGATAACCGACCATTACAGTATGATGAATTTGATAATTTGATTGATCAAGCAGTTTATGTTTCAGCTACTCCAGGAGATTATGAGCGCGAAGAAAGTGCTCAGGTAGTAGAACAAATAGTTAGACCAACGGGATTAGTAGATCCAGTCATTGATGTAAAGCCAATTGCTAACCAAATTGATGATTTGTTATCTGAAATTGAAGAGGTTGTAGCTAATGATGAACGTGTTTTAGTCACTACTCTAACTAAAAATATGGCTGAAGATTTAACAGATTATTTAGCAGAAGCAGGAGTAAGAGTCCAGTATTTACATTCAGATATTAAAACTATTGAGCGCTTAGAAATTATTAGAGATTTGCGTTTAGGGAAATTTGATGTCTTAGTAGGGATTAATTTACTGCGGGAAGGGCTAGATATCCCAGAAGTTTCTTTAGTAGCTATTTTAGACGCAGACAAGGAAGGATTCTTACGCTCGACTCGTTCGCTGATTCAGACTACTGGACGAGCAGCTAGAAATGTAAATAGCCGTGTAATAATGTATGCTGATAAGATGACAGATTCTATGAAAGAAGCAATTGATGAAACTAATCGACGCCGTGAAGTACAGATAGAGTTTAATCAAGAGCATGATATTACCCCTGAAACAATTACTAAAGAAGTAAGAGATGTATTAAGACCTGTAGATATGGTAGCAGAATCAGCAGCAGAATATGATGTTGATCAAGAAGAACAGCGAGGATTAAGCTTAGAAGAAATAGAAGATAAAATTAAAGAATTAGAAATTGAAATGAAAGAAGCAGCGGAAAAACTCAAATTCGAAAAAGCAGCAGGTATCCGTGATCAAATAGAAGAGTTGCGAGAAAAGATATAATTGCATATCACGGAAAGTCTCGCTAGAGACTTGTAGGGAGAAGTTGCAATTCGAAAAAGCCTTAGCAAGTAGGCAATTAAGGTCAAAACAATGCATATAGCTTGCGCAGAACCACCGCAACATACAAAATGTATAGTATGCAGCTTGCCTGCTGTGATTAGCAATAGAGTTATATATTAGGGCTACACGGAG
>JBNJFD010000012.1:16735-20381 GCA_051746525.1 Bacillota bacterium
TAGTTACTAAGCTGTGAGCTCTGAGGCTTGATAGACCATAGCCCACAGCTAACGACTAAATTCTATAAAAAAGAAAGGAGTACGTAATTTATGGAAATAGTAGTTTTAGATGGACATGCTTTAAACCCCGGGGATTTAAGTTGGCAGAGTTTAGAAGAACTAGGTTCTGTTACAGTCTATGATAGCACTCCTGACGATAAGATAATACCTAGAATTGGAGATGCTGAAATTGTATTAACTAATAAAACTCCTTTAAAAGCGGAGACCTTTGAACAAGCTCCTCAAATTAAATATGTAGGTGTGTTAGCAACAGGTTATAATGTGGTTGATATTGAAGCTGCTCGAGAAAATAATATTACTGTTACTAATATTCCGAATTATGGGACTGATGCAGTAGCTCAGCATACTTTTGCTTTATTATTAGAATTAGCTAATCATGTAGGAGAGCATAATCGTGCTGTTAAGGCAGGACAGTGGGAAGAATCTGAAGATTTTTGTTTTTGGAAACAGCCGGTAATGGAATTAGTGGATAAGACTATTGGAATTATAGGTTATGGTAGAATTGGACAGCGCACTGCTGAAATTGCTCAAGTATTAGGAATGAAAGTTTTAGCTTATGACCCTCAGCAAAGTGAAATGCTAGAAAATTCCAATGTGCAATTTGCAGAGTTAGATAAGCTGTTAGCTCAAGCTGATGTGATTAGTCTACACTGTCCTTTAGTTGATAGTACTAAAGAAATAATTAATCAGCAGACTCTAGCTCAGATGAAAGAAGAGGTATTAATTGTTAATACTGCTAGAGGAGAATTAATTGTTGAATCAGATTTAGTTCAAGCGTTAGAAGAGGGTATGGTAGCAGGAGCAGCTGTGGATGTGTTGACTACAGAACCACCGAATAGTGATAATCCTTTATTAACAGCACCTAATACAATTATTACTCCTCATATTGCTTGGGCAGCTCAAGAATCAAGGCAGCGTTTATTAGATATTGCAGTTGATAATGTACAAAGTTTTTTAAAAGGCAAAACTAAAAATGTAGTTAGTTAAAATTGCTTTTAAATGAAAGCAATAATAAAAAGTCGCTAAAAAAGCGACTTTTTATTATTGTTTGTAATTTTGATTTTTATGTTTTTTGTTCTTATTTTTGATTCACGCCTCGCAGCCCCCAGCTAACAGCTAGTCCCTACCTTTCACAGGCCTCTCTTGTACACCGATTTTTAACCTTAGTGGAAGGATCCCGCAGGTTTTCATATTCGATTAATTCTTGATTAGCTGCTCTTAAGTCATCAATAAGAGCAGGATTGTTTAAATTTTCTTTTCGTTCTAATTCATTAGCAGTTTTTCTTAATTTAATAGCAATACTTTGTAATTTAGTATTCATTTCAAATCATCCTTTCTAGTTATTTTTCTCTATAATTATTATAGCAATTTCTTCATAAAAATTAAAGAAAATAGACTTATTTAAACAAATAAACAACCAAAATTAAGCTAATTTATTTTTGAATAATCTCTGTTCTATAACCATCAGGGTCAGTTAAGAAATAATATCCACTGCTTGATTCGCTGAGGCTTTTTAATTCACCTACTTCATAACCTAATTCTTTGTGTCGTTGATAAGAAGCTTCTAAATCATCAACAGTAGCAGCAAAATGACTAAATCCATTTCCAATTGTATAAGGTTCTTCTCGGTCATAATTATATGTTAGCTCTATTTCAAAATCACCTGTTGGACTTTTCATATAAACTAGAGTGAATTCATATTCAGGGAAATCTCTTCTGTTTGCTACCTCTAAATTCAAAGCATTTTTATAAAACTCAATAGATTCTTCTAAATCCATAACTCGAATGCACCCATGAACAAAATTATAATCTTGGCTCATAATAATCTCTCCTTTTTAAGAATAATAATTACTACTGTTATCATTGTAATAAAAGGAGGGTAGCTTTGTCAAGATTATCGCCTTATAAATATAATTCAAGTTTTATAGTTTAAAATTGATAATTACTTTGGTATAATGGAACAAACTAATATAGAGTAGAAAGGATGGAGTAGGATGAAATATATAAGTACTCGAGGAAATTATGAGCCCGTAGTATCAGCTGAAGCAATTCAATTGGGGATGGTTCCTTCTGGAGGATTATTTGTTCCTCAAGAAGTACCACAATTTAGTGCAGCTGAAATTAATGGATTACAGGAAGATAGTTATCAAGAAATAGCTGAAAAAGTATTAGTTCATTTTTTAACAGATTATAGCAGAGCAGAATTAAGAGAAGTTATTAATCAAGCTTATAATAAAGATAAATTTTCTGCTGAAGAGATTACGCCGTTAGTTAATGTAGCAGAAGAGGAATATATTTTAGAATTATGGCAGGGGCCAACTGCTGCTTTTAAAGATATGGCGCTGCAGTTAATGCCTTATTTACTAAGAAAAGCAGTTGAAAAGGTAGATTTAGATGAAGACGTTGTTATTTTAGTGGCAACTTCAGGAGATACAGGAAAAGCTGCTTTAGAAGGATTTAAAGACTTAGAGGGGATTGACATTATTGTGTTTTATCCTAATGATGGAGTTAGCAAAATTCAGGAATATCAAATGTTAACTACTGAAGGAGATAATACGGCTGTAGTAGCAGTTGAAGGTAATTTTGATGATTGTCAAAGTACTGTTAAAGAAGTATTTGGTGACCAAGAATTCAAAAACTTATTAGAACAGTCCGGATATCGTTTTTCTTCAGCAAACTCCATTAATTGGGGTCGTTTAGTGCCGCAGATTGTTTATTATTTTGCTGCTTATGCTTATTTATTAAAAGATAATAAAATTGAAGCAGGTGAAGAAATTAATATTTCTGTGCCAACAGGTAATTTCGGCAATATTTTAGCAGGGTATTATGCTTACCAAATGGGGCTGCCTGTTAATAAATTTATTTGTGCTTCTAATGATAATAAAGTATTAACTGAGTTTTTAGCGACAGGAGTTTATGATATTAACCGTCAATTCAAGAAAACAATTAGTCCTTCTATGGATATTTTAATTTCTTCTAATTTAGAGCGGTTTTTATTTGAGATTACAGACCATGATGCAGAAAAGATAAATCAGTGGTATCAACAGTTACAGCAGGAAGGCAAATTTGAAATTGATGCTGCTGCCCAAGAAAAGATTAACAGTCTCTTTATTGGAGAATATGCTACAGAAAAAGAAACTAAAGAAACAATTAAAACAATCTATCAAGATAATGACTATTTACTTGATACTCATACTGCAGTAGGTGTTAAAGCATATCGCAAAGCTAAATCACAGTTAGAAGCAGGACGACTTGCTTTAATTGATTCAACAGCTAATCCTTATAAATTTAGCCGAGCAGTATTAGAAGCTTTAACAGGAGAATCTGATTTAGCTGAAGATGATTTTGCTGTATTGGCTGAATTGCAGGAATTAACAGGACAAGAAGCACATCGTGGTGTGCAAAATTTAGATGATAGAGAACTGCGACATGATAGACAATGTAGTAGTGATGAAATCAAATCTGAAATCAAAGATATATTGAATCTTTAAGCAGTAAAGAGTGACAAGTAACAAGTGACAAGTGACAAGTGAAGAGTGACAAGTGAAGAGTGACAAGTGAAGAGTGACAAGTAACAAGTAACAAG
>JBNJFD010000013.1:0-19926 GCA_051746525.1 Bacillota bacterium
TAGAACGGGAGTTTAATTTTGTTTATCTATCTCATTATAAGTCAAAAGATTTCATCGATGAATTTATTGATTTTGCTATAGCAGAAATTGATTAAAAAAAGAAGGTCTTATAAAAATGAGTTAAGCTATTATCATCGAATTTTAGATAATGATATCAGTCAGTTAAAAGAAGAAAAAATAAACTCAAGCGGCTATGTAGGCGATACTTTAGAAGCAGTATTGTGGCTGTTGTTGAATGGTGATTCTTATCGTGAAACTGTATTTAGGGCAGGATACTGATACAGTGGCTGCAATTGCAGGTGGTTTAGCTGGTATTTACTATGGCTATCAAAGTATTCCCCAGCAGTTGTTGGATAATCTAATGAGGGAAAAAGATATAATAGAGTTAATTGAAAGGTTTTATCAACAAGTTATGACTTGATTTTTTTGTAATAAAAAAAGGGAAATTACTGAAAAACAAGAAATATTCAATATAGTTGTTGTATTTTATCAATCTATTTAATTTATATTATGGTAAATATCAAATTTTAAAAGAGATGTTATCATATGGAGGAGGGAACATGAAAAAAAACTTATATCAAATTTTAGGATTAATAGAAAATGCTACATATGAAGAAGTTAAGTCTGCTTATTATCAATTAAGAAGTAGGCATCTTCCAGAACAGGATTTGAATACTTTCAAAAAAATTAGAAATGCCTATGAAACATTGTCTGACTCGCAAAGTAGAGAAGATTATGATTCATTGGATAAATACAGTAATAAAATAACTAACTTATTCAAAAAAGTAAATGAATTAATGAATCGTGAAGAATGGTCGCAAGCTATAAAAGAGTTAAAAAGAATTTTAATATTTAATTCTAATCTTTCTGCAGCTAGAAATTTATTAGGAATTTGTTATTTGAATAATCAACAGTATCAAAAAGCAGTGGGAGTATTTGAAAAAGTAATTAAGTCAGCAAAAAATGTGCCTGGATATTGGATTAATTTAGGACATGCTTATTTAGATTTGACCTTTAATAACCAAGATGAAAGTTATTATTCTAAAGCCAAAAAAGCGTTCAAAACTGCTATAGAAAAAGGGGCTATTAATAATACACCTTATTTAAGGATAGCTGGTATTTATCGAAAAGCGGAAGAATACAGCAAAGCTATAGAATGGGCAGAAAAGGTTATTAATGTTGATAATAAGGTTGGTTTGGATGATTTTTGGGCTTTAATTTCCAAATGTAAAACTTACATAGTTAGTGACCAATTAAATAAATTAAAGAAGATAGTCAATCGTATTGTATCTTTAGTAAAAGAAAAAGAGTGGAATTATTATAAAAGAGAGATTAAAGATTATGTAGTAAAAGTACTTATGAAAATGAGTTATATGTTTTTTCAAAAGAATTATTTCCAAGTAGCTACTATCTTATCTGAAGCTGCTCTGAAATTAAAATCTAATTCTGAAATCGAGAAATTATATAAGAAGAGTAATAATATTGCTGAAGCATTTGAAGAGTGGCAAAAATTAAATAAAAATAATATTATTGCCCCTATTAAACAATTTATTAATTTAAACTTATTTAAAAGTTCTGAAGAAAATCATTACAATTATAATGAGATAATAAAAAAACTTAATAATTATTCACCTAAAGAAATATCTAATTCAATTGAAATAATAGAAGAATCTGCTCCAAATATTTATAATTTGATTGAAAGTTTTTTTCAAGATTTAAAGAAACAAATAAAAAAAGAAGAAAAAAGAAGAACTGCAAAGTCTAATAGAAAAAGCAACTCTGCCAATTCAAATAATAATGATGAATCTAATTCTGAAAGTAGCTGTGCTGTTTTATTTTTAGTGATGATAGTAATATTTATATTAGCTATATTAGGATATTAGATAATTAAAAAGGGGGATAAAACTTGGATACTAAATATAATTGTTCAATCTGGAATAAAATATTTAAACCATACCATAAGTTAATGCTAAAATTAAATAAAAAGAATAAAGTATTTGTATTAGGCAATCCATATTCTAAAGCATCTTGGGTTGCAAAAATTTTGTCTGAAAAAAGTGAAAATGATAAAGTTTTATCTATACCAGCTGGATATTCCAATAGTTTTTATTTAGAATCAGAAAAGAAATCACTTAATAGTTTTATAGAGGATTATCCTTTTTATTTCACTCCGAAAATCATTAGTGAAACAATGTTTACGTTTTTTTATGACCAATTGCTCAAATCTTTTCCTGAAGGGGAGTTTTTATTTGTAATTCGGAATCCTGTTGATAATATAATTGATATATTGCAAAACTTAGATCTTAATCCATCTGAAACAAATTATGAGATATCAGAAATAAAAAACTTAAATTTAAATTCTAAATGGAAGAAAACATTAAATGGAAAATTTATAGGGGAGCATAAAAAATCTCGATTTATACATATTAATTTAGCGTATCAATGGTTATACAGTTATAGAATAATTAAATTTCATGCAGAAAACTCTATGTTTATTCGTTATGAGGATCTTAGTAATAATAATATAGTAGATAATTTATGTGAAGAATTAGGACTGTCGCAAGAAAAGAAGGTAAAATTAGGTAGGAACTCAAATAATAATTCTATAGATTCTAAATTTTCCGGTATCAAAAAAGAGATAATTGAAATTTGCAAAATTGAAATGAGAGATTTAAATTATTTATAGAGTTAAGGGGGGGAGCACATGGATGAATTAATCTCAATGCTTAAGGATATTAAAAATATTGATTTTAAATTAGTAGGTTTAATTGGTGGGGGATTAGGGGGACTAACAGTTTTAGCAAATTTGTTAGATCACATGGAAAAAATAACTAATCTTTTAATAACATTCAAGGAAAACATAATTAAAGCAATAAATTTTATTAAAGCAAAGTTATTTGGTAAAGAAAAAGAAGCTAAATATAAAGAGGATAAAACAGAGTTTTTATTAAAAGAATATTTTTTTGAATCTTATAAAGATAGATATAATAAATTTAAAAATTTCAATTCAGAAATGTTTTATTTATCTGATCCTATAGCTCAGTGGTATGGCATTATGAATGATTTAGATTTGAAGCGAAGAATATATTTAAAATTAAAAAAACATGTTATCAATAATTTAGGAACTAGAAATTATAGTTTCTTATTGGCTTTTTTATATGGAGCCTCTGGGAGTGGTAAGTCTACTTTGATGAGACGATTAGCTTATGATTTAGTATATAATGAACAAATTATAAATGAATACAAGTTGTGGTGGGTAGATGGAAAAGAATTAGAAAAATTTATTGATAATCGTCTTCAGAATTTAAAATCTAATGATGACCAGAACCATCTTGTTTTTATTGAAAGTTGGCCTATGAATTTATCTGAAAAGCATAAAAAAGAAATAGTTGGAAGACGAAAAACTAAAAAGGCTAAAAATATTCAATATGTAATCATTGCTAATAAAAGTATAAAAAAAGAATTTACTCGTTATAAGCAAGGTGATAATTTTTACAATTTAGATAAGTGTAATGATAATAGAGAAGTTGTTAATTATATAATCAACAATTTTGAAAGTAATTCATCCTTAATAGAAAGAAAAGACCTATGGTTATCTAGTATAGAAAATATTAAAAAAATGAATTTATTTGCTCTTGTATTTATAACTATGCGGAGATTAGAAAATATTAATAAAGGTCTAAAAAATATTGATGGTGATGTTAAAAAGGAATTTAGTTCAATTATTAATGATGATTTGAATAATTTAGAGAAAAATAATAATTTAAACCCGTTAGTCGAAGTTACTAAATATTATGCTTGGTTAAATAAAAGGTATAACATTAATTTAACTAAAAAAAGTTTTCTTGATTTAGCTGAAAAATGTGGGTTAAATCCTGAAGAGAGAAAAATTATTGATAAGAGTAGATTAAAATATACACAATGGGAAGAATTAAGTTATTATCTTTCTTTTTCAATTAATGAATCAGAGACATTAATAAAATTTCATCATAATTGTTTAGTTAATGAAATTGTTAAACATAAAGGATATGATGAAAATAATATAGAAAGTATTGAGATTTATAAACTATTGAATTATATGATGACTAATTTAAGTGAAGATAAGTCTTCTTCGCAAATTTTATATAAAGTTTTAACTGCTGAAGAGAATAATTTAATTAATATGGAACAAAAAAGAGAATGGTTTTATAACTTATTTAACAATAAAAACCAGGATTATCAGTATTTATTGTTGATTTTTGAAAAAGATTATATTAGATTTGCTTCTCAAGATGAAGATCAGCAAATAAGGATAAATCTATTATTTGAAGCAGTAGAATTTATAGACCGAGATTCTCCATTTTGGTCTTACGCATTTGATTTTTTAAGAAGAATATATACTAGAGAAAAATTTTTGCAGCAGTTGAAAAAATTAGTTTTAGAATATAGTATAGATAATTATTATTTTGCAGAAGAATTATTTAATTCTTCTCTTTCTAAACAAAATAAAATAAAGTTAGCAGTTAAAGTTATTAATTACTCTGATCATCCTAAAATTATTAATCAAGCTTTTGAAATTTTAATTAATTCTGATTTGAATAATAAAAACCAACAATTCCTTTTAACTAAAGCTCAAAATTTTGTTAATAATTACGAACAAAATCGGATCAACTCTGAAATCATTTGTCAATCAATGGATTTTTTGGTAAACCATAATCAAAAGGGATTTGTTTTAAAGAAAGCGAAAGGTTTTTTAAATAAGGTTTTGGAACAAAATTTGAGTTCTGCAATAGTATTAAAGTCATATGAAATTTTAGCAAAGCATTCTAAAAATAAAGAATTTGTATTAAATAAAGCTCAAATGCATCTTAGTGAATCACAAAATCCTAAATTATTATTTAAATGTATTTGTATTTTGAAAGATAATTCTAGTTATTTAAATCAGAAAAAATTAATTAAAAGGCTAGAAATAATAATCACTCAGTTTGAAAATGAAAAACTAATAGCTTTAACTATTTCCGTTCTAAATAAATTAGATGAACTTTCACCTAAAATAATAAAAAGAATGAAGGAATTAATTGGTAAAGCCCAAAATCAAGAATTGATTTATCAGTTGCTAAATGTTCTATATTTTAACATAGATAGTGAAAATAAAACAGAATTAGCTAATCAGGCTAAAAATTATTTATCAGATGCTTTCATGCCTAAATTAATTCAATTATCATTAGATATTGTTTCAGATAGTACAACAACGAGTGTAAAGATAACAGAAATTTTAAGAATGCTACATCCTGATACTTCTCAAGGTGAAAAAATGCCTCAAGAAGTAATAATAAAAGCTTTAAATTTATTACAAAAAACCGCTAATTATAGGCAATTAGAGATAGATCAGTTAAAAAAGGATTTAACTAAAAATAATATCAGTGAGAGTGATTTCTTATTACTTTTATTTTCAAATTTAAAGAAAAATGAAAAGATAATTAAAGCAAAGCACGTAATAAAAACAAGTGAGGACCAAAGAGTAATTAATAAAGCATTATCGATTTTAGAAGACTCTAATAATAATGAAGACAAAAAACTAGCAGAAAAATATAAAGAACGATATAATAACATAAGGACATATAATGAATTCTTTTCTCAAGTTAATATGTATCTAGATAAAAGCTTGACTGCGAAGTATGATATATATAATAATTTTACTTTGCCTAAGGGGGCTCAAGGAGGGACTGTAAAAATTGAAACTTTAGTAATCGGTCCTACAGGAATTTTTATAATTAGTCCGGAGTGCTTTTTGAAAAATAATACTCCTCATAATAATTTAGTGGATAAGTCAAAATATAATCACTTGTATTTCCAGTTATCTTCTTTACAAAAATATTTAGAAGAGAGAACTAATATATCATTAAATAATGAACTAATTAAAGGTTTATTTATTACTTCTGAGCAAGAAAAAACACAACCGGCAAATGAAAAAAAATCTAGTATTTTTGTAGTTAGACTAAACGACATAAAAGCATATTTCAAAAGTCAAAATGAAAAATTATCAACAAAGCAAATTGATCAAATTTGTAAGAACATAGATAAAATAGTTACGGGAAATAACATAAATCTTGATTATAAATATAAAGATTTATTATTACAAAAGAAATTATGGGCAGTAAATAATGGCGATTATAGTACTGAAGCTTGGTTAGCAAGAAAAAGAGAAAATATAGAGCGAGAATTACAAATTTATATTTATAATTTAGAGACTAGCTTAAGTGCAAAAAATGAAAACAAGGCAATAAGACATATAGAAAAGAATGTTAGAGCCCTTGAAAGATTAGATCATCCTGCTATGCCTAAAGTTATTGAGCACGGGAGAGATTCTGAAAATAAATTGTATACTAAAATTGATCCTCCCAATGCAGTAATAAATGGTTATCCTTTAAGAGATTATTTGCAGCGTTTCAAAGATGAGGGCAGTTTGCTGCCTATTTATCGGATAGTTTCCATTTTTCAGCAATTAATTGAAGCTTTAGAATATGCTCATGATAGAGAGGTATACCATCGAGCTCTTAAACCGAGTAATATATTTGTTAATCCCGTTAATAATTATGATTTAAAACTAGGAATTAGTGACTTTAGTTCAGCTAGAATTCAGGGTGAAATTAAACGGACTACTAGTCTTAAATATTCTTTCAAGCAAGATGTTTATACACCTCCGGAACTTAAACCTGGAGTTTATACTACTGATTTATCTACTGCTGATTTTGTTAAAATGGATATTTATTGTGTTGGAGTATTGCTTTTAAAGTGTTTAACTTTACTTGATTTAAATAATTATGATAATCTAGGAGATATTGATCCTTTAAATGAAAGTAATCATTTTAATCAAAACTTATATGAGTATTTTTGGCATGAACATTTTTTCAGTTTGAAAAAAATGATTGCTAAAGACGCAGGAAAAAGATATAGTGATTTTAGCCAATTAAAATCTACTCTTAAAGAAATAGAAGAAGATTTTATTAAATAGGAGGTAAAATAAATTGCTACCAGCAGAAATAGAAGGCAAATATAAGGATACAGAAATAATTTCGGAAAATGGAAAAACTATAATTGTTAAAGGGCGTCATAAGACTGTAGATGTACTACATTGCATTAAAATTTACTATGATATTGATGTTGATTCCGAAGAGGCTAAGAGATTAAAACAGGAAGCAAAGGCATTAGGTGAATTTGAGAGGGGATATGTGGTAAATGTTCATGATGCTGATGTTTTCACGGAAGAAGAGCGAACAGGCTTTTATATTGCTATGGACTGGATTGATGGGAAAACCATGGAAGAATGTTTAGAAGAAGGGATTACTACTCCTTTCAATCCTGCAGAAATAGTAGATTGGGGAGTTAGATTGGCAAAAGTTTTTAAGTATGCTCATAGCAAAGATATTATTCATAAAGATATTAAACCGCAAAATATAATGTTTGAAAAAGTAAGTGATTACAATGATATTTGGCATGTTAAACTAATCGATTTTGGTGCTTCAACTCATATTAGAGATAATGAATTAGAAATAGATGAAGAGGGAACAGTAGGATATTTTGCTCCTGAAATTATAGACCCTGAACAAGAAGTAGGATTTAAGGCAGATGTTTATAGTTTAGGAGTTGTTTTTTGGGAGGCATTAACTAAAGAAAGGTTTATAGAACATCATTCCTATTTAGAAGGTTTTTCAGAAGTAGAATATATCAAAGCAAGAGAATTTAAAAAAGAGATTCCTCTTACTTTTGATCAATTATTAGAAGAAATGGTAAGTCAAAAATCACAGAATCGACCAACAATGTTGGAAGTGATTAAAAGATTAGAGAAAATTGAAGAGGAATTTAAAGTTTGGTCTGGTCCTCAGTTATTAGAAACAGAAGAAGAGACTAAAGAAATTGAAATTGAAGATCCACAATTATTAGAGGCATTACTTGAATTAGACCAATATGAAGAAAAACTTTATTTGGATTTAGTTAAAATAAAAGAGAAAGAATTAGAGGAAACATCTTATGGAGAAATAATGAATTTACTCGAGAAAGGGCTTAATAATATTCCTGATTCATATAATATAGTTAATAAAATCATTGAAATTGCTATTTCCAAAATAGAAAATCCTGATAAAGCTATAGCTGCAGCATTAAAGTATATTTGGTATTTAAATCCTGAATTTTTAGAAGAAAAAACAGTTAGATTGATAGAAAAGCAATTAAATTCTTCTAAAAATTTAATCGTTGATAGTAGAATAAATGGTAAAGATGAAGAAATATTGGAATTATTATTGAACTTTAATTCAAAAGAAAAACTACATAAATTGAGTCTAGATTATTTAGGTTTAGCATTAAATCAAAAAGGGTTTAAAAGGTCAGCAATCTATGCTTTAACAGAAAGTTTGAAAGATGTTTTTCCCGGTGAAGAAAAAGTATTTTTCACTTTATTAGATATTTTATTACAAGATAATCAATATAAAGAAGTAATTAGGCTTTGCGAAGACAAAAGTTTATCATATAGTCAACGAAATTATTTAGAACTTAAGAAAAAGTACGGTTTAGCTTTGGTTAACTATTTATATAAATATAAATGGTCATCCGCTCAAGGTAGTCAAGATTTAAAAAATGCTAAAGAAATTTTAGATGAATTGTTAGAGGGTGGTTGCTTAGAAAAGGAGGTTATCTTAGGAACTAGTAAAGCCTATGAAATGGAAAAAGATTTTAATAAGGCGATTGATATTTTATTAGAAGCAAAAGCTAATGAAGAGATTAATTATCATTTAGAATATAATATAGCTAGATTATATAGAGCTATTGGAGAATGGAAAGAAGTAGAAAATTATTGCCGAGAATATTTAGATTATGATAGCAATTATTTAGCTAATAAAGCTTTATTAGGTCTTGCTTTGGCTAGACTAGAAAACTTTCAAGAAGCAAAAAGTATGCTAGAAAAAGCATATAAATTAGATCCTAAACTATTTCAGCAATATTTATTTTATTTAATTGCCTTAGGAGATAGTTATAAAGAGACTGGATACTTAGAAAAAGCAAAAAATATATTTGAAGAATATATATATATAAAATTGAGAATTGAAAAATGGGAGCAGATTGGATCGGTTGAAGAAAAATATTTAGACAATGATCTTTATTATTGTATGAAAGAAGTTATTGATTGTTTATTAAAATTAGGTGAATATTATTCATTAATAAGTACTAGAGTTTTAACAATTTTAGAATATGATCCTCCAATTAAAATAAAATCCAAGTTGAAATTAGCTAGATGTGAGTCTTTATATCAACTACAGAAATATGAAGAAGCTTTCAGTTTGGTATCAGAAATACTAGAAGAAGATTATAAAGAGAATTATTCATATAAATTAGAAGGATTAATATTGCTTGCGTTAGGAAAAGATGCTACAAAATCATTTATGACTTATATAAAAAATGAGACTTATATTTCTAATAATATAGCAGGTTTAAATTTGTTATTAAAGTCATACTATTATGTTGGAAATTATGAAAAAGCAGTAGAAACATATAATTTGATCATGAAGTGGAATAAAGAAGAATTGATTGAATCAGAATTAGATAAAAGTTCTTTGTTATTAGTAGGAAAAAGCTTAAATAAATTAGAAACGGAAAAATTTAATCGAGAACGAAGGAGGATAGCTAAAAAATTAAGTAATAATAAAGGTAAAAAAGATTTATCATATAGTTTAGCTATAAAATTAAATTTAAAATCACAGAGCTGGAAAAAAGCAAAAGATATTATAGAAAAATCTAAACAAAATGATGTAAAATTATATTTGAATAGTAGGGAAATTAATTTAATTGAAGAACAATTGGAAATTTTAAACTTTAAACCAGATAAATTTAACACTTTAGATGTTGAGATAGAAGAGAAAGAGGATATTGATAAAGAGGAAATAATTAGGCAACAGTGGGAAGTCTTAAATTTAGACCCAGGAGAATTTGATAAGATAGATTCGGCTTATCAACGTATTTATTGGAACTGGGAACCAAGATTTCATCCTTATTGTTCTCAATTGGCTAAAAAGAATATTAAGCAAGCTAGTAAAGCTAAGAAATTATTATTAGAAATAAAAGAAAAAGAAAATCAGGATAAAGGATTCTTAGCTGGAGTTAAAGGTATTTTTAATTGAAATAATTAACCTGTTGTAAATCTTAAAATAAAAATTGCTATTAATAGGAGGAGTTTTATGTCTGATAATCATAAAAATAATAGAGATGTAAAAGAGAAAACTTTAGTTGGTGTACGAAGAATGCCAAGAAAAAGTATTTTAGAGAGAATCCAAAAAAAATATAATGTTTATAAAAAGTAGACAAAATCCCGGGTCAAGCGCTCGGGATTTTGTTTTGCTTACAATAATTAACACAACAAATTAACAAAACACTCATTGACGCAGTAAATTAATTTTATTATAATAAACACATAAGTTTAAAAAAGAGGTGAAAACATGAGTGAAATAATAAAGAATAAATTAAAAGAAGTTGGTTGTGATAAAATTCAGGAACAAGCTACTATTAAAGTAAAAAATAAAAACATTACTTATGATTTAATAGGGTTTATTGATGGTCAAGCTAAAATTGGGATTGATAAAAGTCAAGATGATGAAGATACGAAGCAGATTGGATTGTTATCAATCTTAAGTCAAAGCGATAAGATTGATTATTATGGTAGTTATAATCATAATACGCAACAATTTAAATGGTATAAACTAACTGAAGGTAATATTTCTCAGTTGGATGAAATACCAATTTTAAAAGAAAGAACAGAAATAAATTTAGAAGATGTTAAGAAACAGTTAGTTAAACTATTTTCTTTGTTAAGGGGACAGGAAAAAACCGAATTGAAATTCATCAAATTATTTTTAGGAGTTATGAATTCTAATAAGAGTAAAAATAATTTAACCGAAGCTCCTATTTTAGAACAGATACAAGAGTCTTACCAGCAGCTTGTGAAAAATAGTAGTTATAAACTTGAAGGAGAAATTTCTGTTAGCGATTCAAAAGTAGACAATATTTTAAATGAATTGCTAGTGATGAATTTAAGCAATTTTGAAAATAAAGAGTTATTATTTTTAGTAGATGAGGTTTTAATGGAAGGATGTAAAAAAAGTAGTGGAGTAAAGATTATTCCGCCAGCGATTGCTAAAGCTATAGATAAAACATTTGCTCAAAGTAAGAGAGAAGTTACTACTATTATTGATGGTGCAGCTGGTATAGGGCAATTACTAACTGCTGCTAAACATAATTTTCCTCAAGGACAAGCAATTGGAGTAGGAAAAGATAATTATCAAATAGAATTAGCTAAGCTGAGATCATTATTTTTAGGTCAAGATAATAAATTTGAAATTTTTAATAGTTTGAAGTTAAAAGGTGATACAGCAAGAGCAAAATTAAATTTAGAGCAAGGAGCAGATTTAATAGTTTCGATGCCAGAAGTTGGGATTAATATTAATGATCAAGACTTATTATCTGACTATGAAACTGCTACTAAATCTAGGATGAAGATAGAAGAATTATATGTAGAGTTATATTTAGATTTTCTGATTCCAGGAGGATATTTAGCTTTAGTTTTACCGGAAAGAATTTTAACCAATAGTCGAACTGAAAATATAAGAAAATTCATGTTAGATAAAGCTATTCTTAAAGCGGTTATTAGTTTGCCTAAAAATATTAATCGCAACATTGCTGCAATGCAGTCGAGCTTAGTAATTATGAAGAAAAAAGAAACTGAGGGGGAAGAACAATCAGATGTCTTTATGGCAACTCCAGAAAACGAAGAAAGATTAGATGAAGTAGTACAAGAAATGATAGATTGGGGTGAATTATTGTAATGAATGGAGTAGATTATTTTACTTTTAGTGGAGATAGAGCTGAATTGCAATTTAGAGCAGATGCTGAATACCATCATCCCAAATACAAATTAGATTTATTCAATGATAAAATATTATTTAAATTAGGTGAAATAACAGAAACTAGCAATCGTAAGATAGAAGATAATCAAGAATATAATTATATTGAGTTAAACTCAATTGAAAAACAAACAAATAAAATTAAGCGCAGAGAAGAATTAGAAGTATATTCTTATCAGGACCTACCGTCGCGCGCTAAAACGATAGTGAAAGAGGGGGACATTTTATTATCTAAATTGGGTAATAAAAGTATAACAGTAGTAGATGAAGAACACGAAGGTTGTGTAGCTAGTAATACCTTCATTGTTTTTCGCCCTACTGTGGCTATCTCATCTATTACATTAGCGTTTATACTGCAGCTAAAAGAAGTAAAAAAGCAATTTGCTAAATATTCTTATGGGGTGCGTAAAAGAATTACTAATCGAAACTTTAAGAGAATAAAAGTTCCGCTGCTGAATGACAAAGATGAACTGGAAACAATAGAGAGTTTAATTATCAACTATATTAATAAAAAAGATAAAATTATTCAAAATTATAAAAATTTATCTGCAAAGTTAGAAAAGTTATTATTAAATGAATTATCAATTATGATTAATAAGCAAGAGGAGAATGATTCTTTTGCTGTAAACGGTGACTTGATAGTTGAGGATAATTTTAATCCTGAGTTTTATAACCCAGAATATTTAAAAGTGGTGCAAAACTTAAAAGACCATCAATATCCAAATTATAAATTAAAAGATATAATAAAGAAATTAACTGTAGGGCGTCCTCTAAGTAGTTCTGCTAAGGGCAATGTAGAATATCTAACTGCTAAGAACATTGACGAAATAGAAATAGATACTTCTGAACTAGAAAAAGCAAAAATGAGTGGTAAGATACCGTATCTAAAAAATGGGGATTTAATATTAATTAGTGCTGGTCATAAACTAGGGACTACAGCTATAGTTACTGAAACAGAAGAGGATATTACTTTTAATAATCATTTATACCGTTTAGTACCAGGATCAAAGATCAATGAATTTTATTTATTAGTCTATTTGAATAGTATTTTGGGGAGTAAACAGTTTCAACGTTATAAAAGTGGTGGGGTTCAGCCTAGTATTAACAAGCGAGATATTTTAAATTTAGAAATCTTGCTACCACCTTCAGAAATTCAAGATGAAATAACAAATAAATTGATTAGAAAATATAGTAAAATAAAAAAAGATTATCAAGAACTAGAACAAGAGAAAGAAAAGATTGAAGCAGAAATAATTAATATGTTAACTAAAGAAACAATTAATTAAATACGACAACTTATTTGATAAGCACCGTTAATGAGCAATATATAATAAACCCTTAGAGGTATAATTCTAGGGGTTTTGTTTTTAATATTTTATATAAAACACAAACAATTAAAATATTGTGGTTTTATTATTGACACAATAAATTAAATATATTATAATAAACACAACAGTTTAAAGCAATGAATAAAAAATGCCTTATTTTGTATTTTATTATTTTTTTAACAGGAAAAATATATAATATATAGAAGATTAGTATTAGTATATCTTATTTTTAGGAAGGAGGAGTAAATTGTCAAAAACAAATTATTATGAGAAAGGAATTAAGTTTTGGAATCGTGGTTATATCAAACAAGCTGATAAAATGTTTTCTAAGTATTTAAAAACTTCTAGTTCTGTATCAGCACAAGAGTTAAAAACAACTGCTGAATTCTGCATTAAAGAAACAAATGATTTCGAGTTAGGGAATCAGTTAATTAAGTTAGCTATACAACAGGGAATGGGAATTAAAGAAAATGCTAAATTATATTTAGAATCACTGCAAAATTATGAAAAAGATGATGTTGATTGGTTATATCAAAAAGTTGGAGTGAAAAAGTTTCCTGAAATATTAACTGTAGTAGCAAAAAAATATTTTGAAATTGACCAAATTGATTTAGCTTATCAAGCAGCTATTGAAGGGAGTAATAAGTTAGAATTTGATCGTAATTATAGTAGAAAACATGTAACTATTTATCAAGAAAACATTTTGCTTTTAGTACAGTTAGAATATTTATATAATAATTTGAATCAAGCTCGCTTTCAGCTGCGTAAGTTATTTTATTTAGAATTCAATTTGCCTGATAAATTATATAGCGAATTAATTTATTGGAGTATTTTGCTTGATGAGGTTAATAATTTGTTAGAACAATATAATTTTCAAAATGTTAAAGATAAAATTAAAAATAATAACAATTTACTTTTATTAAATTGTTATTTATCTATTTTAAATGATGAAGAGTTTGATGCTAATTTTGAAAAAATAAAAAAGATTGAATTTTCTGATGAAAAATTAGAGTACAAACGTCAGATAATTGAAATATATTTAGCTTATAAGCTAGGGAGGAAAAGTTGGCAGAAAAAGATTAAAAAATCATATGACAGCACTAGATCAGATTTATGGGGGGATATTTTGTATGCTGAAATGCTACCCTATTCTGAGGAAAAACGCTTTTGGAAAAATCATTTAATAAATTATAGTGATAAAAAGTCAGCGATAGAAAATTATTGGAACTGTAAAGAAAATACCAGTCAACAATTTTCTTCTCAGCAAGACATTACTATTTTGCCTTTAGGTGGAGGAGAAAATATAGGAGCAAGTTCATTTTTAATTTCAAAAGGCGAAACTCAAATATTGTTAGATGCTGGAATGTATTTAAAAGATGATTATTTACCAGCTTATGATAAGCTAGAAGAGATAGGTTTTTCCTTATCTGATATTGATTATTTGTTTATTTCTCATGCTCATTTAGATCATACTGGCTCAGTTCCTTATGTTTATAATCAAAATAAGAATATAGAAATTTATACGACACAAGCCACTCAAGATTTAATGAGAATATTATTAGAGGATACAATTAAATTATCTACAAGTGATAAGATGTATGATAGTTATCAATTAAACACTGCTTTAAGCTCTATTAATTCTATTTCTTTTGACCAAAAGTATCAGTTGAGTGAAAAATTAACAGTAACTTATTATCCAGCTGGTCATATTTTAGGTGCTGCAGCCATTCATCTTGATTTATCAGGAATTAGTCTTTTATATACTGGAGACTTTTCTGTTAAAGACCAATATTCAGTTGAAGGATTAGATTTACCTGATGATTTAGAAGTGGATATTTTAATAAGTGAGTCTACATATGGTTTTAATCCAATTAATGCTGGTAGTAGTCGAGAGCAACAAGAAAAATTGTTAGTTAATAAATTATTAACTACTGTTAATTCAGGAACTGCATTGATACCTGCCTTTGCAGTTGGTCGAGCTCAAGAAATTATTTTATTATTAAAAGAAAAATTGAATAAAAATAACTTTTTGCCTTTTGATTTATTTTTAGATGGTAGAGTAGTTGATGTTTGTTTTATTTATCAACAGTTTGCGGATGAAGGAAAATATATTAATTCTGATTTGTATTTTAAAAATCAATTATTTTACGGCAATGGGATTCAAATTGCTCGTGATTATTATGAACAGTCAGAAGATGATTTTGATGACTTTTTTGAGCAGTATATAAACTGTCAAAATAATTGTATAATTGCTAGCTCAGGAATGTTAGCTGATTATAGTACTTCATCAAAGTATGCAGCTAGGCTAATTGAAGAGGAAAATAATAGTATAATTTTTTCTGGTTATTTAGATGAAGAAACTCCAGGAGGTAAATTAGAGGAAGTAATGAAGAGTGGTGAATATAATACACTAAATATTAATCAAGAAATTAAAGAAATTAATTCTGAAATTTCATCTTTCAAATTATCTGCTCATGCCAGCCGAGCGGAGATAACGAATTTAGTTTTAGATTTAAAACCTAAACACTTGATTTTAGTACATGGGGACAGAGATAGTTATTCTCTTTTTAACAACAGGGATTTAAGTAAAGAAATTTATCCTTCAGTTGCAGATGTATTGTCTAATTTAGAGGATCTTAATTTAATTTTAGCAGAAAATGAAAAGATTTATAATTTAGGAGGAATTAAATAATGTCAATTTCTAAGGATTTATTAATTGGTTTTGCTTTAAGGAAGTATGGAACTTTAAATGAAGATTTAAGCGAATTATGGAATCAAGAATATCCTAATGAAGATAGTAATTTAGTTGAACAATTAGAGCGTGTTAATTTAGCAGATTATAATGATAGAAATAATTTTTACTGGGAGTTAGAAGTTAAGGCAGAGGAAATCATCTATAGTAATAGTGATTTAGAAAATAAAGCATTAGCAGATTTAATAGTAGAAAAATGGAATCAAAAAGACACTAAGTTTCCAATCACCCAAGAGGCAGTACTTGATTTTTTAGGAAAAAAAAGATTTAAATTTTCTAAAACGCAAAAAGGGTTTAGATATTTATGTGAAGGAGATATAGATAGTTATAAAATGTTTGGTGAATCTCCTTATATTTTTGCAGATCTTCTAACCAGATTTATGCTTTTAGTATATAGTTATAAGTCTACCGGATTAGATAATAGTAGAAAAATATTAAAATATTATTTTGCTTCTAATGGTTTAAAAGAATATAAAAATGTAATTGAAAATAGATTTAGAGAAGTAGATAATTTTGGATTAATGACTGTATATGGTCGGCATATGAATTTGGATAAATTTGTGTTTACTGAAGGTATATTAAAAATAATTAATGATTATGTGTTAGCTGTTGATAAGAATGAAGCTAAAAGAATGTGGAATGAAATTACTGAAGCAGTTAATGAACAATCTAATCTTGAATATGAATTGATTGTTGCTAGTGATGAAATTACAGATGAAACTAATGCTGAATCTGGTGGTGAAAAAAATACTGAGAAAAGTAATAAATCATCTGACAAAGAAAATAAATCAGAACAAGATAAAAAAATTGAAAATGATAGTTCTCAGCTAAATGAAGAATCTAAAAAAACAATGGAAATATTCAAAGATAATATAACAGAAAGATTAGATAAATTAGATAATAAAGTTGATCAAGTTTTGGCAAATCAAACTCAAGAAAATTCTACTACTGAAAATCAAAGGATGGAAAGATTAGAAGCTAGGAATTTAAATTTGCAAAGAAAATTAGAAACTCTAAGAAGAGAAAATGATGATATTGAAAGTAAAGTAATGTCTAAAATAATTAAGAAATTAGGGGGCAAAGATGCCAATTATTTATTATCAAAATTACATGCTGAATCTAAAGGAGAGCTACCTAATAATAGGCAAATAAGTAAAGGGCGTTTGATTAATTTATTTTCTGCTTTTAAATCCTTAGGAGTTAAGCCTTATTCTGCAGGAAAAAAGTTAGGAGAAGTATTTGAAGTAGAAAAAAGTGAGTTAATAGATAAATTCATGCTGGAAGATCCAATTAATGCGGTTGATGATAAACTTAAAGTAAAATTGGTTGGTAAAGGTTGGATTTATAATGATCAAGTATTAGTAATGCCTTTAGTTAAAGAAGTTAACTAAAATATATTAGGGGTGATTAAAGTGGATAAATATATAGGTATTGATTTAGGAACTACTAATTCAACTATTTCAGTTGCTAGTATAGGAATGGATGGTAGTATAAAACCAGAAACATTAGATATAAAACAAACTAATAAAACAAATAATAATTTCACTTATGAAAAATTTCTGCCCAGTTTCTTTTATGAAGATCAAAATGAAAATTGTTATGTAGGAGAATATTCCAAAAGAATGGCTAATATAGTTCCTTCCCGAGTGGCTAAAGAAGTTAAAAGAGAAATTGGAACGGATAATACTTTTACTGTAGGAGATAAAGAGTATCGGCCAGAAACTATTTCCTCTTATTATTTGAAGACTTTAAAAAATCAAGCAGAAAATTATTATGGTGAAGAAGTTACTGGAGCTGTAATTACTGTTCCTGCTAATTTCAACTTTCAACAAGATGAAGCTACTAGAAAAGCAGCAGAAATTGCCGGGTTTAATAGAGATGAGGTGTACACTATTCCTGAGCCTACAGCTGCTTTACTTGATTATGTTAATCATGAGCGGGGTAAGGCTCAAAATAGTCGCAGATTAGATTTAAGTGAAGGAGAAAAAAATGTTTTAGTGTTTGACTTAGGAGGGGGAACTTGTGATGTTTCTATTTTACGTGTATTTGAAAAAGAGAATAGTGAATTAATGTTAAGAGAGTTATCTATATCGCAATATACAGAGTTGGGTGGGGTGGATTTTGACCAGATCGTAGCGAACAATTATCTTTTTGCTAAATTATTAAAAGAAAAAGGTATAAACAGTCCTAATCAACTAAAAGAAAATTTTGAAATGAAAGAACTTCATAATTTAAAAAATCTTTTATATTCTTTTGCAGAAAAAGCTAGAAAACGATTTTCAATTGATATAGGAACTGCAATCAGAAATAAAGGCGTTGATTATTTTGAAGATAGAGAACAGTTTGACGATTTAACTTATAATCAGTTTATTGAAGGAACTAATTTGCCTGATGAATTAAAACATACGTTTGAAATAAAAAAGAAAGAATATGACGAGGTAATTAAGCCTTTATTATATGAATCTGCTAGTAGTGATCATAAAAATATAGAATATCCAATTTTAAATGCTCTCAAACAGGCTAATGGAGGAGCAGGAATGGAAGCAGATGATATTGACGCTGTTTTCTTAGTGGGAGGTATGACTAATTATCAGACTATTCAAGAAAGGCTATATGATATTTTTGGGGTTAAACCTTTAAAATCTATTAACCCAGCCCGTTCGGTATCTCGGGGAGCAGCGGTCTATCATCATCACTTTGATAAAGTAAATATTGATAGCTATTCAGATGAGAGTGTGGATGAAGAATTACCCTTTGTTCCAATTGTGCCGGAGAATATATTTATAGAATTAGAAGATGGAGATGCAGAAGTATTACTAGATAAAGGAACTGAGGCGCCATATTCTCGAGTAATAACAGAAAGTTTCAAAGTTGGTGGTGTAGAAGGGGATAAAGTTAATGCTATAGAATTAAAATTAACTTTAGGTCCTAGCAAAAATTCTATTAACTTAAGAGAGTTAAAATCAGTAATTTTAGATTTTGATCGACCAGTAGAAGTAGGAACTAGAGTAACTATGAAAGTTGAATTTAATATTGACCGGGAAGTAAAAATCAAAGCTTGGTTAACTAAAGATGAGTCACAGAGGGTTGATGTAAAAATAGGAAAACATGAGTTTTCTAAAGAAGAAATAGAGGAGATTCGTGCTAGTTATAAAAATATTAACCAACTTATGAGGTGATAAAATAATGGAATTAGCTAATGAGGAATTACAAAAATTAAAAGAAGTAAAAACAGAAATAGATAAAAATGGATTTTCTAGTGCCCCTTTAATAGATGACCAAGAAAAAAAAGATATAGAAAGTGATTTAAAAAAAGAAGCAGAACAATTTGATTTTGAAGAGAATAGCTTTGATTTTAATGATATTGGCAATGTTAATAAGACCAAGAAAGAAAAAGTTGAAATTGAAAGTTATGGTTCAATTGCAAAAGTAAATATTGATTTTGACAAATTAGATAGTGATTTAACTGAAATGCAGTATAATGAAATTGTAAATGCAATGGATAAAATTTCTCAAACTAATAGCAATAAAAAGATCAGACAGGCAATTTCGACTATAGAAGACTATGGTGATAAAGCTTTAAAAGTTGTTTTTCGTATGGCTAGAAAATTAAAAATTAGAAATAAAAAAAGAAATGAAAAAATAGCAGCTAATTTAGTAGGCAATTTATGTTTGAGAAGTTTAAAGGGGAGAAATTTAATTATTGCTTTATTAAAAGAAGCTAAAACAGAGCAGCATCTTAAACTAGCTGCTTTAGCAGCGGGGCATGTAATGGAAGAACAGGCAGTTCCATATTTAGCTGAACACCTAAATAATTGTTCTGATAAGCAATTATTTAGAATTGTATTTGAAGCTTTATTAAAAACTAGATCTGCTGAGGCAATTGAACCTATTTTAGAGGTCATAGCTAATTTGTCTC
>JBNJFD010000014.1:0-4789 GCA_051746525.1 Bacillota bacterium
AGATTATTCTGATATTGAACGAGTAGTACTTGCTAATTATTAATTTTAAACCCTGATTATTTGTAAGATGGCTTCTAGCCATCTTATTTTTTATGTAATGCATATTTTCCTTGTAAATGTAAAATATTAACTAATAGAGTTGATTTTATCAAAAATAATTAGTATAATTTTACCAGGAAAATAATGTAATAAAACAGGGGTGGAACTATGGTAGGGCAGTTCGCTAAAAATAGGATTAAATTCTTTGTTAATTTATTAGTAGCCATTTTGATTTTGAATCTTTTAATTGTTTTTTCAAGCGGTAAAGTTAAGTATTATAAAACTATTATTAATGCCTTTGAACTTAGAACGGATTTAAACAGCAGGCACATAAAAACGGACATTAATAAATTAATTACTAAAAATATTAAATTAAGTGCTAAGCAGAAGTTAGTTACTAATAAAAGAGTAAGAATTTCAGGAGCAGTAAGTTCAGATATCAAAGAAATAGTTGCTTTTTCTTCTAATACTAAGAGCGTTTATCGAAGTGGTGTGGAAGAAAACAACAGTTATCAAATTGAGATGTCATTTACCACCCCGGGAATTAAAACAATTACTATAGTAGGAATAAATAATAAAGGTGAAGCAGTAAAACAATTAATTAAGAAAGTAAATATTAAAGAAATAGAAAAACATATTATTAATAATGTGCCCTATTTTTATCAATATCATAATTTATATTTCCCAGATAGTTCTTGTCAAAATACTGCCATAGCTATGATTTTAAATTATTATGGATGGAGAGGACAACCAGATCAAATCACTAAGAAATTTGGCAAAGATTTAGCTCAAAGCGCCGGTGGTTTTACAAATGTATTTAATTATTATGCAGGTAAATATAATTTAAATATTAGAATTAGAAATAATGTTAATATTTCACCACACTACATAGAAAGTTTACTGCAGCAGGGAAAACCAGTAGTGGCTCATGGGAAATTTACTGGTTCGGGTCATATTATAGTTTTATTGGGATTTGATGAGCAGTATTATTATGCTAATGATCCAGCAGGCAAATGGGATCAACGCTATAGAGGTGATTATAAACAGCGGACGGCTACAAATGGAAAATATGTGAAGTATGAAAAAAATAAACTATTAAAAGCCATGGAACGAGATATAGGCTTGTGGATTCATGAAGTTTACTTTGTTTCACAAAAGCAAAATAAAACTTAACAAAGCTTTTGAAATGATATATACTATAGTCAAATAAGTTAAGTGAGGGATAAAATGTGCGAAGAAAAAAACACTAAAATTTTGAATAAGAATGAATTAAAAGAAGCAGCCATTTTATTACAGCAGGGACAATTAGTAGCTTTTCCTACAGAAACGGTCTATGGTCTGGGGGCTAATGCTTTAGATGCAGAAGCTGTTACATCTATTTTCCAGGCTAAAAAGCGGCCGGCTGATAATCCTTTAATTGTTCATATTGCTAATAAAGATCAAATAACAGAGTTGATTAGTGGTTCCTTATCTGTACAAGCTCAAAAATTGATAGCGGAATTCTGGCCTGGGCCTTTAACCTTAGTGTTAAAGAAAAAAAGTCAAGTTCCAGAGATTACTACGGGAGGGTTAGACACAGTAGCTGTTAGAATGCCGGGGCATAAATTAGCTTTAGAATTAATTGAGCGAGCTGCAGTTCCTATAGCAGCCCCTAGTGCTAATTTGTCTGGTTCGCCTAGTCCTACTTTGGCTCAGCATGTTATTGATGATTTAGCAGGTAGAATAGCAGCTGTGGTAGATGGTGGGCCAACAGGAATTGGTGTTGAGTCTACAGTTTTAGATTTATCTGGTGCTGCTCCTACTTTATTGAGACCAGGTGGAGTTACTTATGAACAGTTAGTTAATCTTTTAGGAGAAGTAAAAATGGATGCGGCTGTAAAAGCTAAAATGAATCAGACAGCTAACAAGGCTATTTCTCCAGGAATGAAATATAAACATTATGCTCCGCAAGCGGAAGTTGTTTTAGTAGAGGGAGAGGCCAACGCAGTGGCAAATAAAATTAAAAACTTAGCTGAATTAGAAACTAAGGCAGGAATTATGGCTAGTGAAGAATACGAGCAAGAATATTCTTCAGGAGTAGTAAAAGTAATGGGTAGCCGCAATGATTTAGCTGAGATTAGTGCTAATATTTTCAAATTACTACGTGAGTTTGATCGGTTAGGAGTAGATAAAATATTTATTGAGGGGCTTCCCGAGCACGGTTTAGGATTAGCTATTATGAATCGGCTCCGCAAATCAGCAGGGTATCAGATTATTGAGGTATAATAATAACTAGTGGCTAGTAGTTGTGAGTTTTGAGTTGAAAGATAAGAGCTAAAAATTTAAAATATAAGTGTAGATAACACTCTCTATTAATATATATTTAATAGTAGATTAATGGGGAGTGATTAAATGGAGTTAATAGAATTATTTGTGTTAGGTGTGGCTTTGGGAACAGATGCTTTTTCAGTTTCAGTAGCTGTAGGGTTGAATAGAGTTAACTGGGGTTTAATTATTAAATTAAGTTTAACAGTTGCGCTATTTCATGTGCTAATGCCGTTGTTGGGAATTAACTTGGCCCGGATATTAGATTATTTTTTTGGGCAATATTATTTTGAAGAGACTTTAGAACAGATAACAGGTGTTATTGGTGCTGGGTTATTAATGATTTTAGGAATGATTATGATAGTTGATAGTCGCAGAGAAGATAAGTATGATAATCTTTATTTTGACTGGTCTAATTGGACTATTATAATATTATCATTAAGTGTGAGTATTGATGCCTTATCAGTTGGGTTTAGTTTAGGAATGATGGAGGTAAAGGTTTTTTTAAGCTGTTTAGTTTTAGGGTTATTAGCGGGAATAATGGTTGTTTTAGGATTGTTATTAGGTAATAAAGCAGGACTTATCTTAGCTAGTCAAGCCCAACTTGTTGGGGGTCTGGCTTTGATTCTATTAGGAGTTCATTTTCTTTGTTCTTAATTTAAGGTTAAGGCAGAAAAAATATATTAAAGAATTATTAGTAAAGCTAAAGATTAAAATTCAATTGGAGGTTTAATGATGAAATTAGCTATTGGCAGTGACCATGGAGGATATGATTTAAAAGAAGAGATTAAAGAATTATTAGATGAGAAAGGAATTCAGTATGAAGATTTTGGTACTGATTCTCCTGAGTCAGTTGATTATCCGGATTATGCTACTCCTCTAGCTGAAGCAGTAGCAGAGGGAAAGTATGATAAAGGAATTTTGATTTGTGGGACTGGGATTGGGATGTCTATTGCTGCTAATAAAGTTCCAGGAATTAGAGCAGCTCTTTGTCATGATGTTTTTTCTGCTCGAGCAACAAGAGAACATAATGATTCCAACATCTTAACTATGGGAGCTAGAATAATTGGTTCTGAACTAGCAAAAGCAATTGTAGATGCGTGGTTAAGTACAGACTTTGACGGCGGTCGCCATCAAAGAAGGATAGATAAAATTGAGATATGTGACTAAAATAATTAGAGAATTAAAAACTAAGATATAGAAAATTCAAGGAGTGATAAAATGTCAAAAGTAGCTGATATTGATCCTAAAGTAAATAAGGCGATAAACCAAGAAGTAGAAAGACAAAAAAACAATTTAGAGTTAATAGCTTCTGAAAATTTTGTAAGTGATGCTGTACTAGAGGCTATGGGCACAGAATTGACTAATAAGTATGCTGAAGGTTATCCTGATAAAAGGTATTATGGAGGGTGTAAGCATGTTGATGTAGTAGAAAAGTTAGCTATTAAACGAGCTAAAGAATTATTTGATGCTGACCATGCTAATGTACAACCTCATTCTGGTTCTCAAGCTAATCAAGCAGTTTATTTTGCTCTATTAGAACCAGGAGATAAAGTTTTAGGGATGGATTTAACTCATGGAGGACATTTAACTCATGGAAGTCCAGTTAATATGTCTGGTGATTATTATGATTTTGTGGCTTATGGTGTAGATGAAGATAGTGAACAGTTGAATTATGATAAGATTCTTAAATTGGCTCAAGAAGAAGACCCTGCTATGATTGTTGCTGGAGCAAGTGCTTATTCTAGAGAAATAGATTTTAAGCAGCTGCGGGAAATTGCAGATGAAGTTGATGCTTATTTGGTAGTTGATATGGCTCATATTGCAGGATTAGTGGCAGCAGGGCTGCATCAAAACCCAGTAGAATATGCTCAAGTAGTAACTACAACAACACATAAAACTTTACGCGGGCCAAGAGGCGGTATGATTTTATGTAAAGAGAGCTTAGCTAAAAAGATTGACAAAGCAATTTTCCCTGGTATTCAAGGAGGACCATTAATGCATGTTATTGCTGCTAAGGCAGTTTGCTTTAAAGAAGCTTTAACAGCAGAATTTAAAGAATATCAAAAACAGGTAATTAAAAATGCTAAAGTATTAGCTGATTCTTTAGCTGATAACTTCAGAATTGTGGCAGGTGGAACGGATAATCATTTAATGTTAGTTGATTTAACAGCACATGATATTACAGGTAAAGATGCTGAGCATGCTTTAGACGAAGTGGGAATTACAGTTAACAAGAATACAATTCCATTTGAAACTAGAAGTCCTTTTGTGACTAGTGGAATTCGTTTAGGAAGCCCAGCTTTAACTACTCGGGGATTTGAGGAAGCAGAAATGAAAAAAGTAGCAGAGCTAATTACTAAAGTTCTATTGAATTTAGATGATGAAGCAGTACAGGAAGAAGTAAGTGCTGAAGTGGATCAATTGGTAGAAGGGTATCCATTGT
>JBNJFD010000014.1:4889-17489 GCA_051746525.1 Bacillota bacterium
TAATAAAACAATGAGCGATGTACATATTATTGATCATCCATTAATTCAACACAAACTAACACATTTACGGAAGAAAGAAACGGGAACTAAAGAATTTAGAGAGCTGACTGATGAAATTGCTGCTTTAATGGGTTATGAAATCACAAGAGATTTATCATTAGAGAGTGTAGAAATTGAAACACCAATTTCTACAACACAGACTAATGTAATTTCAGGTAAAAAGTTAGTAGTAGTACCAATTTTAAGAGCAGGATTAGGAATGGTAGATGGTATTGTTAGTTTAGTGCCGGCTGCTAAGGTGGGTCATATTGGTTTATACCGAGACCCAGATACTTTAGAACCAGTTGAGTACTACTGTAAGATGCCTTCTGAGTTGGAAGCAAGAGAACTAATTGTAGTTGACCCGATGTTAGCTACTGGAGGTACAGCAGAGGCTGGTTTGCAATTTGTTAAAGATAGAGGAGCTAAAAATATCAAATTTGTTTGCTTAGTAGCTGCTCCAGAAGGTATTGAAAGACTCCAGGAAGCTCATCCAGATATAGATATTTATACAGCGGCAGTAGATGAAAAATTAAATGACCATGCTTATATTGTGCCTGGTTTAGGTGATGCAGGTGACAGATTGTTTGGAACAAAATAATTTAGATTTAGAAAAACCTACTGCTAATGGAAGACCTTCCTGGGATCAATATTTTATGGAATTGACACACGTAGTGGCTAAACGATCGACTTGTTTAAGGCGTAAAGTAGGAGCGATAATAGTTAAAGAAAAAAGAGTGTTAGCGACAGGCTATAATGGTGCCCCAAGCAGTTTGCCTCACTGTAGTGAAACAGGGTGTTTGCGGGAAGAAAAGAATGTTCCGTCAGGAGAAAGACATGAATTGTGCCGCGGACTGCATGCTGAACAGAATGCTATTATCCAGGCAGCTTTACACGGCAGTTCAATTAAAAATGCAACTTTGTACTGTACACATCAGCCCTGTATTTTATGCACTAAAATGATTATTAATGCCGGTATTCAGCGGATAGTTTTTAAAGGGGCCTATCCTGATCAATTGGCCCAAAAGATGTTAACTGAAGCTGATATTCAATTAGAACAAATTGACTAATTTACCACAATCAAATAATTGCAATTTAGTGGCTAATTACCTACAATGAGTAGAGACTAAATTAGAGAGGATGAGAATGATGATTAAAATGTTGTTATTGAGTTTAATCATCAGCCTATTAAGTACCCCTCTAGTTAAAAGGATTTCCTTAGACTTGGGTGTAGTAGACCAACCAGGCGAGAGGAAAATCCATCAACAGTCTATTCCTAGTTTAGGTGGATTAGCCATTTATTTTTCTTTTATTGTAACAACTATTGTTTTAGGGATTGATTATAAATTTTATGCTTTATTAATGAGTTCAAGTTTGATTGTACTGCTTGGAATTATAGATGACTTATATGAGCTGTCTGCCTTAGTAAAATTAGGGGGGCAGTTAGCAGCTGCTGTGATTTTAATTTTACTAGGAGTTAGAATAGAGTTGATAACTAATTTAGGGGGAGGAGTTTATTATTTAGGTTGGTTGAGTGTTCCTGTTACTTTAACTTGGCTGGTGGGAGTAACTAATACAGTTAATTTAATTGATGGCTTAGATGGTTTAGCTGCAGGAGTAGCGGTAATTGCTGCTGTAACTTTAGGAATAATTGCTTATCAACAGGGGCAGTATCAGATTTTAGCAGTGATTGCAGCCTTAGTTGGTTCTACTTTAGGTTTTTTACCTTATAATTTAAATCCAGCCCAAATTTTTATGGGTGATACAGGCAGTATGTTTTTGGGGTTTAGTTTGGCAGCAATAGCTATTATTAGTTATTTGAAAGTAATTACTGTATTAACAATTTTAATTTCTGTTTTAGCTCTAGGAGTACCGGTTTTTGACACTATCTTCGCTATTATTAGAAGGAAAGCAGCCGGCTGCCCTTTATTTAAAGCGGATCGTAATCATTTACATCATCAATTAATGAAATTAGGATTAAATCAAGTTGAAGTAATGACTGTAATTTATTTAATTAGTGTTTTTTTAGGAATGATAGCAGTAGGAATTAGTACTGCTAATATTGAACAATCATTATTTTTAGTGGGGAATACAAGCTTGTTTTTGAGTGTAGGTTTTTGGAAGTTAAGGTTATTAAATGAAGAAGTCAGATGAAAAATAAAGTCCTGAAAAAAATAAATTATTTTTTTCACAAGCTATAATGTCGGTAATCATAGTATTTTTATTAAACTTTATTTATTAAATCTGCTTTACAAGTAGAACTATATTTATTATAATGAGTGTAACAGATTGAGGAATTGAAGTTGAATTTAAATAATGGTTTGTTAAGAATGTCTAATCCTGTTTCAAGGAGCGAGAATAAAATTTATTCTAGCGGCGAATGCAGTGCTAAGCTTTAGTAGGTAATGACTAAGAGAGCCTATCTAGACTTAGTTTATGCTTAAGTATAAGACTAAGAATTAAACTTAAGCTAAAAAAACTGCTAAGGTACCCTTTTCTGAGCCCAACTTTACTCTCGTAGACAAAATAAGGGATTAGCTTAGTCTATGTATTATATTTTATATAGAACTATCTATAAGAACACTGTCTTTAAACAGGACTACGGCTATTTGCTGTAGTCTTTTTATATTAAATTAATATATATTTACTTAAACATTGTGAGATATTACAAATAGAGTGTTGTTAATCAAAACTAAATCTGCTATAATTAATAACGGACAATGGTTTTGTCTTTTAAATCCTTTAAAAATGAATAAATTGAGAGGGATTAAGGAATTAATAATTAGGAGCGGTATAATGAAAGATAAAATGGATGTGTTACAGGCACTCGCTTTATTATCTCAAGTAGGAATAGCAATAGTAGTGCCGGTTATTGGTGGTGTATGGTTAGGTGGTTATTTGGATAATTTATTGAACACTAAAGTTCTTTTTTTGGTAATAGGAACGCTATTAGGTGTTACTACTGGATTTAGAAGTGCTTACCGATTAATCATGCAGCAGCAAGATGATGGGAAGTGATAGGATGAAAGAGTTAAAAAGAACAACTAGTTTTATCTTTAAATGGGCATTAGCCATAATTATTATACTAAGCTTAACAGCCCTATATTTGTGGGGGATCAAAGCTGCTTTGGGAATTATAGCTGGAGGAGCAATGGGCATTAGTAATTTGTATCTATTGTCGCTCTCGTTAAAGAAAGCTATTAAGTTTGACCCTTTACCAGCTAGAGCTTATATGGTGATTCAATATTTTCTTAAATATGGCTTTTGGTTTTTTGTGTTCTATACCTTGTTAAAAAACAATCAAATCAATTTAGTATCTACCATAATTGGAATGTTGATAGTAAAAGCTGTTATTTTTGTGGTTAATATTTTTGATATGTGGCCGCAACAGCAAAACGAATGCAATGGATAAGAAAGGAGGTAAAGAAATAAATGGATTTTTTCAATGAGTTATTTGATAAGATGCTTTTTAATTCACCGAATATAGAGCAATTTGCTCCTAAGGTGATGTTTCACATTCCAGAAAATGGATTGACTAAGGCGTTACATATTGCTAATGCCCCTGTCAAATCAACAGTAACAACTACTTGGATGATTATCGTGGGATTGGCTATATTTTCTTGGTATGCTACCCGTGATTTAAAAGAAGACCCTGAACCAGGTAGTTTGCAAAATGCTGTAGAAGCATTAGTAGAATCAATGCAGGGTCTAGTAACAAATACGATGGGGGAAGGGATGAAGAAGTTTACCCCCTATATTGGCAGTTTAATGATTTACTTAACAATCAGTAATATAATTGGTATTCTTCCTGGTAGGGATATTTTACATTTGTATACACCAACTGCTGATTTGAATACTACTTTTGCTTTAGCAGCAATAACATTTTTAAATATCCATTACTTTGGTATTAAATCTAAAGGAGTTGGGACTTACTTAAAAGATTACTTTGAACCCATGCCCTTTATATTCCCGCTAAATGTAATTGGTAATTTAGCTGATCCAATGTCATTGGCTTTTCGTTTATTTGGAAATATGCTTGGTGGTGGTGTTGTAATCATGGGCTTGTTATATTCTGTAGTAGCATTAGGTATTCCAGGTATTGCTGATTTATACTTCACCGTATTTGCTGGTGTGTTACAGGCTTTTATTTTTACAATGTTAACTATGACTTATATTTCAATGGAGATGCAATAATTTCTCCATGCTGGAAAGGAGTGAGTATAAGTGATAGAAGGAGCTTTAGAATGGCTATCACAGTTTGAGCCTCAAGCAATTATAAAAGCTGCATCAGTAATTGGTGCAGGATTTGCAATGATTGCAGGTATTGGGGCAGGTATTGGACAAGGTTTTGCCGCAGGAAAAGGTGCTGAAAGAGTAGGAAGCAGACCTGAATACCAAGGTTTAATTATTAGAACAATGCTGCTTGGTGCAGCAGTTGCAGAGACAACAGGTATTTATGGTTTAGTAGTGGCTTTAATTTTATTATTTGCTAATCCATTTACTTAAGTTATTTATAAAGATTTAAAAACAAAGATTTAAAAAATCTAATCTAAGAGAACAAAAATTTAAAGGAGGAGTTATATTATGGATAGTCAAGCGTTAATTCAAGCTGCATCTGCTATTGGTGCAGGTTTAGCAATGATTGCAGGTATTGGTGCAGGTATTGGTCAGGGTTTTGCTGCAGGTAAAGGTGCTGAAGCTGTAGGGAAACAACCAGAAGCACAAGGTGTAATTGTAAGAACAATGTTACTAGGTGCAGCTGTTGCAGAGACAACAGGTATCTATGGCTTAGTAGTTGCATTAATCCTATTATTCGCTAATCCGTTTGTTTAATAGAGAGATATAATTGAAGAAGATGGGTAATGAAAACCATTATTCATCTTCGCTTTGCTTAATCAATTATATTGAGTTAATCTCTGAAAGGAGGGAAAAAAATGATTGATTTAGGGGTTACCTTCTTCTTTCAACTAGTTAACTTTGTAATTTTGTTTTTAATATTGAAGCATTTTCTCTTTGAACCTGTTAGTAATTTTATGCAGCAAAGATCAGATAAAATAACTAATAAAATAGAAAGTGCTGAACAGAAAGAACAAGAAGCACAAGAATTAAAAGAAAATTACAAAGCAAAAATTAGTGATGCTAAAGAAGAAGCCCGAGAAATAATTGAAAATGGTAAATATCGAGGTCAAAAAAGGAAAGAAGAAATTATTGCAGAAGCAGAAGAAGAAGCTGATAAAAAGATTCAAAAAGCTGAAGATAGTATTGCTCGAGCTAAGCAAGAGGCTAGAGAAGAATTAAAAGATGAAGTTAGTAATATTTCTCTATTAATGACTAAAAAAGCTCTAGATAAAGTCATTGATGAAGACATTCAAGAGCAAACAATAGAAAATTATATTCAAGAGCTTGATGAAGAGAAATTAGGTGAAGTTCAATGATAGAAAATGAAGTTGCTGAGAAATATGCTGAGGCTTTATTTGATTTAGCTGTTGAAGAAAGTAGTTTAGAATCTATTACAGAAGAATTTAATGAAGTAATAGATGTTGTAGAAGATAGCGAAGAATTAAATAAAGTTATAAACCATCCAAAACTTAGTTATAAGCAGAAAAAAGAATTACTAACTAAAGTTTTCGAAGGTGAATTATCTACTGAATTATTAAATTTCTTAATGTTACTAGCTGATAAGAAAAGGATAGAACATTTAGCTGCAATTAATCAGGAATTTAATGTATTAGTAGAAGAAGCTCAAAACAAATTGAATGTTGCTGTAAAATCAGCAGTAGAAATATCAACTAAGCAGCAGAAGAAATTAAAAGAAAAGTTAAGTTCTATTTTAGATAAAGAGATTAGTTTGTCTTTAGAAGTTGATCAAGAATTAATAGGTGGTTTAGTATTACAAATTGGAGATAAAGTCATTGATGGAAGCATTCAAAATTATCTTCAAGAACTTGAATTAGATTTACAGACATTAGAAGTGAGTTAGGGGTGAGAAAATGAAACTGAATCCGGGAGAAATAAGTTCAATAATTAAAGATCAAATTAAAGATTATGATGTAGAGTTAGAAGCAGAAGGTGTAGGAACAGTACTTAGTGTTGGAGATGGTATTGCTCGAATTCATGGTTTAGAAGATGCTATGGCTGGTGAGTTATTAGAATTTCAAAGCGGCGTTAATGGTATGGTTTTAAACCTAGAGGAAAGTAGTATTGGTTGTGTAATTATGGGAGATGAATCAGAAATCCAAGAAGGTGACGAAGTTAAGCGAACAGGTGCAGTTGTAGAGGTTCCTGTTGGTGAAGAATTAAAGGGTAGAGTTGTTAACCCTTTAGGAGAACCAGTTGATGGTAAAGGACCGATTAATTCTGATGGTACTCGACCTGTAGAAGCTGGAGCTCCAGGTATTGTAGAAAGACAGCCAGTTGAAGATCCTTTGCAAACGGGTATTAAGTCCATTGACTCAATGGTGCCGATTGGTAAAGGACAGCGAGAATTAATTATTGGTGATCGCCAAACTGGTAAAACAGCTTTAGGTATTGATACAATTGTTAATCAGAAAGAAGAAGACGTAATGTGTGTTTATGTAGCAATAGGGCAGAAAGCATCTACTGTTGCTCAGGTAGTAAATAAATTAGAGCGACATGGTGCTATGGAATATACTACTGTAGTTACTGCTTCAGCTAGTGACCCTGCTCCATTACAGTATTTAGCTCCGTATTCTGGTTGTGCAATTGGAGAGCGTTTTATGTATGATGGAGAAGATGTGTTAGTAGTATATGATGATTTATCTAAGCACGCTGTTGCTTATCGTGAGATGTCATTATTATTAAGAAGACCACCTGGACGTGAAGCTTATCCAGGAGATGTATTTTACTTACACTCTCGATTATTAGAACGAGCTGCTAAATTAAATGATGATTTAGGAGCAGGTTCTTTAACTGCTTTACCAATTATCGAAACTAAGGCTGGAGATATTTCAGCTTATATTCCAACAAATGTAATTTCTATTACAGATGGTCAGATTTTCTTAGAAAGTGAATTGTTCTACTCTGGTGTTCGACCAGCTGTTAATGTTGGTTTGTCAGTATCTCGAGTAGGTGGAGATGCTCAAATTGGTGCAATGAAAGATGTTGCTGGACAGTTAAAGCTTGATATGTCTCAGTATCGTGAATTAGAAGCATTTGCTCAGTTTGGGTCTGATCTTGATGAAGCAACACAGAATAAGTTGGCCCGAGGAGAACGAATTGTTGAAGTATTAAAGCAGGGTGAAACTAGTCCAGTATCTGTAGGAAACCAGGTGATTATTATTTATACAGTAAATAATGGTTACTTAGATGATATTCCTGTTGAAGATATTGAAAGATTTGAAGAAGAGTTCCTGCAGTTTATGGATGATAGTAAGCCAGAAATTGCTGAAGATATAGTTGAAACTGAAGAATTAACGGAAGAAACTGAAGAAAAGTTACAAGAAGCTATTAAAGAATTCAAATCTGGTTTCGATAAAAGTACTAGACTTGAGGATGAAGAAGCTACAGCCTAGCTCACTAGGGATCCAGTAAAGCGAGGTGATCTGACAGAATGCAAAGTATGAGAGATATTAAACGGCAGATAAGTAGTGTTGAAAATACTAAGAAAATTACACGGGCTATGAAGATGGTAGCCAGTGCTAAATTACAGAAGGCGCAAGATAGAGCTGAAAATGCTAAGCCGTTTTTTCATAAAACAAGGAAAACTTTAGCAGGGATTACAGCAGGTAATCATCAAGATTCACATCCGTTGATGGAACAACGAGAAGTTGAAAAAGTTGCTTATTTATCTATCACTGGTGATCGTGGATTATGTGGTCCGTATAATACTAAAGTAATGAAAAAGACTGAATCTCTGATTGCTGATCGAGATGAAGAAGTAACTATATTTGCCGTTGGGAATCAGGGTCAAAGACATTTCAAAAGAAATGGATTTGACATTATATCTGAATATTTAGATGTGCCTGATAGTCCGAGTTTCTCAGTTGCTGCGGCAATTGCTCGAGAAATTATTGAATTTTATAAAGACGGTGTGGTTGATGAAGTGAACATAGTGTATACTGATTTTGAATCAGTACTTTCTCATCATGTGAAAAAAATCAAGCTGTTCCCTCTTGAACCACCTAAACAGGAAGAAGATGAAAAAACATTAGGTAGTTATTTGTTTGAACCTTCTCCTGGGCAAGTATTGGGATCAGTGTTACCACAATATATTACTAATCTTGTTTTTGGTGCTTTGTTACAGGCCAAAGCAAGTGAGTTTGCATCTCGAATGACAGCTATGGATTCAGCAACTGAAAATGCTGAAGAAATGATAGATGATTTGACGTTGTCTTATAATAGAGCTCGTCAAGCGGCAATTACGCAAGAATTAACTGAAATTGTTGGTGGAGCCGAAGCATTAGAATAGGAAGATGGAGGAGGTATGAATATGAGTGATGATAATCAGGGCCAAAATATAGGAGAAGTTGTTGAAATTATTGGCCCAGTAGTTGAAGCAGAATTTGAGACTGGTTCTTTACCAGAAATCAATGATGCTATTAGAGTTGTAGAAGAAGAACGAGACATAGATGTTACCGTGGAAATTATGAACCAGGTTGGAGATAATCGTGTTAAAGGAGTTGCGATGTCTTCTACTGATGGATTAATTAGAGGAATGAAAGCAATTCATACTGGTGGACCAATTACTGTTCCAGTAGGTGAAGAGTGTTTAGGTAGAATCTTTAATGTACTAGGTGAAACTATTGACAATAAGGGAGAGGTCGAAACAGAAAAAAGATCTCCAATTCACCGAGAACCACCTGCTTATGAACATCAGGCAACTAGTACTGAAATTTTTGAAACTGGAATTAAAGTAATTGACCTATTAGCTCCATATGCCGAAGGTGGAAAAGTAGGTTTGTTTGGAGGAGCTGGTGTAGGTAAAACAGTATTAATTCAGGAGTTAATCAACAATATCGCTCAGGAGCACGGAGGTTACTCTGTATTTAGTGGTGTTGGTGAAAGAACTCGTGAAGGTACTGACTTATGGTTAGAATTTAAGGAAGCGAATATTTTAGATAAAGTTGCTTTAGTGTATGGTCAGATGAATGAACCACCTGGAGCAAGAATGAGAGTTGGTCTAACAGGACTAACAATGGCTGAATATTTCCGTGATCAGCAGGGACAGGATATGCTGTTATTTATTGATAATATTTTCCGATTTATTCAGGCCGGTTCAGAGGTATCAGCTTTATTAGGTAGAATGCCTTCTGCCGTTGGTTATCAGCCGACATTAGCAACAGACGTTGGTAAATTGCAGGAGCGAATTACATCTACTAATAAAGGATCAATCACATCTGTACAGGCAGTATATGTACCTGCAGATGACTTGACTGACCCAGCGCCAGCAACAACATTTGCTCACTTGGATGCTACTACAGTATTATCAAGAGAGATTTCTGAGAAAGGTATTTATCCTGCTGTAGACCCATTAGATTCTACATCTAATGTATTAGATCCTAATGTTGTAGGAGATGAACACTACAATATTGCTCGTGAAGTTCAGGAAATTTTACAGAGATATCAGGATCTACAAGATATTATTGCTATCTTAGGTATGGATGAATTATCTGAAGAAGATAAAATTGCCGTTCAGCGAGCACGTAAGATTGAGAGGTTCTTATCTCAGCCGTTCTTCGTTGCTGAACAGTTTACTGGTATGCCAGGAAAGTATGTTCCTGTAGAAGAAACTATTCGTGGATTTAGAGAAATTCTAGATGGTAAGCATGATGACTTACCAGAAGAAGCGTTCTTATTTGTAGGAACAATTGATGAAGCAATAGAAAAGGCTAAAGAGCTAGAAGGAAGTGAATAATTATGGCAACTATGAATTTGAGTATCGTAACCCCGGAACAAGTTGCCTATGATAATGATCAAGTAACAAGTGTTCAAGTAAGAACTATTGATGGCGACCGGGGGATTTTGCCAAATCATGAGCCTTTAATTACTGGGCTCGACATTGGAATTATTAAAATCAAAGATGAGAGTGGCGAAGATATTTTTTCCGCCACTCAAGGCTATATGGAAGTTAAGCCTGATGAAGTAACTATTTTAGTAGGAGCTGCAGAGCATTCTGAAGAAATAGATGTGGAGCGGGCAATGGAAGCTAAGAAAAAAGCTGAAGAAATGCTAGATAAAAAGCATGAAGCTCATGTAAATGAGCGTGAAGCAGAAGTTGCTTTAGAAAAAGCCTTAAATCGTTTACAGGCTAGTAAACATCATGATTTTGATAGATTTGAGTAAGAGAGAAATCTCTTGCTCTTTTTTTTATTTTTTGATAGGATAAAGTTAAATGCTAACATGAATTTTTGATATAATTTTTAAAATTCATGCTGGGGGTTATAATATGGCTAAAGATGAAGATGTTCAGCGTGAGGCTGCTAGAAAACAGCAAAAGAAAAGTGAGCTAGAACGTACTGCTGAGGCTAATTTGGGCGGTGGACCTCAATTGAAACAGGGAGAGAAGAATAAATTTTTAGGAGAATATAAAGAAAGAGTTTTAATTGCTTTAACTTATGAACAGGTAGAAGAGCCAGGTACTTATAAACAAGTACTAGAAGCAATTAAAGATCAAGAAGCAACAAAATTAATAATTAATCGTAAAGTTGATATGGACCGAGCTAAGGATTATATTAGATTAGCTTCTGAAAATGATTTGTCTTTTAAAAAAGTAGCAGCTGCTAATTATAAAGGCGATATTGCCTTGGTAGTAGTTAGTGACCATGCAGTGCATCGAGATAATATTTTTGTAAAAAGCCGAGCAGAGAAATTCAAAGAGCGCGGAATTCCAGTGGAATTAATTGATGCTACAGGGAAGAAAATTTGTGAAGATTGTTATAATTTGATTAAAGAAAAGGCGCCAGAGGAAGTAGAAAATTATAAAAAGATGACGCTATTTGATAAATTAACTGGAATAAAATGCCCCGTTGACCATAATTAATTTTTAATGAATGAAGGAAGATACAAATAAATAGAGAATATATTTAAACGGAGCAACATCTGATAAATTTTATAGGAGGAAAAATAATGAGCCAGTTTGTGGTAACTGAAAGCAATCAATTGAGTGGTAAAATAAGTGTTAGTGGAGCAAAAAATGCAGCTTTGCCTGTTTCCATGGCTAGTTTAATGGGTTGTGGGGAAAGTTCATTATATGATATTCCTGATTTAAGAGATATTAGAATTATAGTTAAAATTCTTAAATCTTTAGGAGCAGAGGTTGATTATAAAGATAATGTTCTAACTGTTAATGCTGATGATGTTGACAAACATGAAGTACCAGCAGAGCTAGCTAAAGAATTAAGAGCTTCCTACTATATCTTAGGAGCTTTTTTAGGACGCCATGGTAGAGTGCAGACTACTTTGCCTGGAGGATGTGATATTGGTAATCGTCCAATTGACTTACATTTAAAAGGTTTTAGGGCTTTAGGAGCTGAGGTCAATATTGACGGTAATTTAATTCAAATTGAAGGGGAACAACTTACAGGGGCCAAAATATATTTAGACTACCCTAGTGTGGGGGCGACAATGAATATTATTATGGCGGCTTCTTTAGCAGAAGGACAAACAGTAATTGAAAATGCAGCTCGAGAGCCAGAAATTGTTGATTTAGCTAACTATCTTAATGTCATGGGAGCAGATATTAAAGGTGCTGGGACTGATATTATTCGAATTGAAGGAGTAGAAGAACTAACGGGCACTGAATATACAATTATTCCTGATCGTATTGAAGCTGGGACATATGTTATTGCTGGAGCTATTACAGGCAGTGAATTATATGTAGACAATGTATTAGTAGAGCATATTAAACCTTTAGTTGCTAAATTAAAGGAAATGGGCGTGAAGATAGAAGAAGATGTGAAAGGGATTAAAGTTAATGGCAAATCAGATTTGAAATCCGTAGATATTAAGACTTTGCCTTATCCTGGTTTTCCGACAGATTTACAGGCACCCTTTATGGTATTGTTAACTCAGGTTAAGGGAGAGTCTAAAGTAGTAGAAACAGTTTTTGAAGATAGATTTGCTCATGCTCAAGAATTAAATAAGATGGGGGCAGATATTACAGTAGAAGAGCACACAGCTACAGTTAATTATTCAGACTTAACAGGTGCAGAAGTAGTAGCTACTGATTTGAGAGCAGGAGCAGCATTGATTTTAGCAGGTATGATAGCAGAGGGGACTACAACTATTAAAGAAGGTTATCATGTAGAACGAGGTTATGAAAATGTAATTGAAAAGTTAACGGGGATTGGTGTGGAGATAGAGAAAAAGCAGTGAAGAGAAAAAGACAGGGGCAACCCTGTCTATAGTGCTGATTAAGCTAGAATTTAAAAATTACAGCAACAGTTTTAACAACCCTAGCGGGTTGTTTTTTAATTGTGCAATTATAAATAATAATAAGTTCCTTTTCGAATATAAATTAAATGTAGAGACTTGGCATCGCCAAGTCTAAAATCTCAAAAAATTGCGTTTATAATTATTTTTTGTTCTTGATTTTGACCTTGA
>JBNJFD010000014.1:17589-19760 GCA_051746525.1 Bacillota bacterium
TTTCCTGAAAAAAATAAGTTGTAGTTTAATAATAGGGGTCTTAATATTACTTCTCATACCTGGATTAATAACGATATTTATTAATTTAATTTCTTCTGACCCTAATATTAGCGTTTATGATTATAAATTAAAACAACAGCGGGAGTTAGATTTAGAAGAGTATTTGATAGGAGTAGTGGCAGCTGAAATGCCTGTTTCTTTCCCTCAAGAAGCTCTTAAGGCGCAGGCGGTAGCTGCCAGGACGTATGCCTTGAAAAAGAAGTTAGCAGGGCAGAGGCTGACTACTACTAGCAAATTAGACCAAGCATGGTTTTCTAAAACAGAATTATTACAAAGGTGGCGCCGGGAAGATTTTTTAAGTCAGTGGTGCCGAATAGCTGCTGCAGTTAATGAAACAAAGGGATTAGTTTTAAGTTATAATGGGGAATTAATCACAGCTGCTTATCATTCTACTAGTGGTGGGCAAACAGCTGCAGCAGTTGAAGTTTGGGGACGAGAAGTTCCTTATTTGCAGGAAGTTAATAGTTCTTATGAGAACAGTTCTCCTTACTATCAGCAGCAGCAGTTTTTTTCTTGGGCTCAATTGAGTAAGAAATTGAATTTATCTGTAGATGATGTAATAGAGATGAATATAGTTGAAGCCAGTGCTAGTGGTCGAGTTTTGAAAATGTTAATTCACGGGCAACTTTTTTCTGGGAGAGAAATTAGAAGTAAATTAGGTTTAAATTCTACTAAGTTTGATTTTGTAAAAAAAGAGCAGGGCGTGGAGTTTGTTGTTGATGGATTTGGGCATGGCGTAGGGATGAGCCAGTATGGGGCTCAAGGCTTGGCCCGGCAGGGTTATAATTACAGACGAATTTTAGAGCATTATTATCCTCAAACTAAATTAATTAAAGTAGAAGATTATTTTGATGTATAAAAAATATACCTCTGGGAATTATAATTTCTGGAGGTGGATTAAATGGGAAAAGAAGAAAATAGATTACCATTTTCAATTATTAGTAAAGGCAAGAAAATCAAGCAGTTTAAAAAATTAGGCTGGAAGTATTATTTGCTAGTAGTGGTTTTTTTTGCAATGCTAGGAGGAGTAATAGCTTATTATAACCACGATGACTCATGGAATAACTTATCCTCTAACGCTAAGGAACAAGCTGCTAATGAAGAATTAATTTTAGAGAGTATCTCAGAATCTGAAATTGAACAACAAGAAAAATCTAACAAATCAACTCCATCCACTAATGTTTCTAAAAATTCAGAGCCAAAAAAAGAGAAGTTAGAAGAAAATGATAAACAAAAGCAGCCTACAGGAGTTGTTCCTCAGATGTCATCGGAACCAATTTCTAATCAACTTAATAATTTAGTAATGCCTGTACAGGGAGAAATTATTAGTAATAATGAATGGTATAAAGATGAAGTTTTAGATGCTTGGAAATATAATCCGGGAATTAATATTAAAGCAGAGATAGGAAGTGAAATCAAAGCTGCTCAGGAGGGTACAATTAAAGAAATAATTAAGGATGATTATCAGGGGATAACAGTTATAATTAAACATAATGAAGTTTATAAAACTTTATATGCTAATTTAGAAAAAGCTACTGTTGAGGTAGGACAACAAGTTAACAAAGGTCAAATCGTTGGGGAACTAGGGGATAGTGGAATATCTGCTAGTGAGAGCAAACTTCATTTTGAAATTCTTAAAAATAATAAAACAGTAAAACCGCTAAAGTATTTGAGATAAAGTTTATTTTTTGTAATATTTGTTCCCTTTATTCTCATATAGATGTAAGGAGAAGTTCGAAGGGGGACAAGGTAATGAAAGACTATATTTATGAGCGGGTTTTAGAAATTGCTAATTATATTTATGAGACTAAAGCAACAGTTAGACAGGCTGCTAAAGTCTTTGGAGTTAGCAAAAGTACAGTTCATAAAGATGTCACTAAGAGATTACAGAAAATAGATAATAACTTAGCTAAAAAAGTACGAAAGGTATTAGATTATAATAAATCTGAGCGTCATTATCGCGGCGGAGAGGCTACAAGAAGAAAATATTTGAATATGTGAGTTTTTTAAATCCGGGCCAACTGCTAAGTCAGAGCCCGTTTTTTTATTTTTTGCTAAGAAAAATTTAATTTATTATAGATAAAATTGTAATTATTCTATATAATGGTAAG
>JBNJFD010000015.1:0-19415 GCA_051746525.1 Bacillota bacterium
TATCACCTCCTAAATATAGGGTACCCTATATTTAGGCAATAAATTAAAAAGTTTTTTATCTTGATTTGAATAATTTTACATTATTATTTTGCAACTGCTGCAACCTCCTTTATAATTGCATATATATAAAAATTATTCTATAAATATTGTCTTTCTACATAAAAACAAAAAAACCTTGCTTTTTTTTGTTTTTATTTTTAATCATACTTGTTCTTGTATATTAATAAAGATGTTAGTATAAAGTGAGGTGAAATAATAGTGAAGCTTAATAGCAAAACTAAATTGCAGTGGATTAGTTATTTAATAATAAGTATAATTTTTTTCACCCTACCAGTTACAGCTAATAACCCAGATTTTAAATTACAATCTAAATCAGCTGTTTTAATGGAATATAAAAGTGGGAAAATAATTTATCAAAATAATGCTCGAGAAAAATTACCTCCAGCAAGTATAACTAAAATTATGACAATGCTGTTAGTAATGGAAGCGTTAGAAGAAGGGGGAGTTGGTTTAAATGATTCTATAACTGTTAGTAGTCATGCTGCTAGTATGGGTGGGTCACAAGTTTGGCTTGAACCAGGAGAAGAGATGAAGTTAGCGAATTTATTAAAAGCAGTAGCAATAGTTTCAGCTAATGATGCCTGTGTTGCTTTAGCAGAATATATCTCTGGGACAGAGCAGGAATTTGTCGAGCAAATGAATCACCGAGCTACAGAACTTGGCATGAAAAATACTAAATTTTATAATACTAACGGACTGCCAAGCGATAATGAGTTAGGAAAAGAAAATTATACTACAGCTTATGATGTGGCATTAATGACTAGAGAATTGTTGAAATACTCTCAAATATTAGAATATACATCTGTTTGGATTGACCATTTGCGTGCTGGAGAATCATTTTTAAGAAATACTAATGAATTAGTTAGATTTTATGAAGGGGCAGATGGAATCAAGACTGGTTATACTACAGAAGCAGGTTTTTGCTTATCTGCTACTGCACAAAGAAAAGGTATGAGATTTATTGCTGTAATTATGAAAGGACCTACTTCTAAAGTACGTTTTAAAGAAAGTAAAGAGCTCTTATCCTATGCTTTTAATATTCATAATTCATTTGTAATTGCTAAACCGGGAACAATTATTGATGAAGTTAAAGTTTTTAAAGGCAAAGAAGATAAAGTTGCAGCAGTTGCTAAGGATGAATTAATTGTTGCAGTACTTAAAGGAAATGAAGACAGCTTAGTGAAACGGACTGTATTAAAAAAGCAAATAACAGCTCCAGTTAGAGCTGGAGATGACTTAGGAGAAATTATAGTTTTAAGTGGAGAAAATAAATTAGGAGCAGTAGAGTTAATTGCTCAAAACAACGTAAAAAAAGCAAATTTTCTAGGTATAATTTCTAATTTGTGGGTGAGTTTTTTAGATAAATTAATAGCAGGGAGATAAGCCAATCTTAGGATTGGCTTTTTATTTGCGATTAAAGCAAAAAAACAAAGGAAAAAAATGGTTAATAGTGAATATATAATTTAAGGAGGTAATCTAATGAAAATATCAGTTGAAACAAAAGAGCACACTTTAATTATAAAGTTAGCAGGAACATTTGATTTACATACTGCAGTGTATTTCAAACAGGAAATTAATAATTATTTGAATCGAAAAATCAAGGGTTTAATACTAGATTTAGAAGATATCGAATTTATAGATAGTTCAGGGATTGGAGCAGTTTTAAGTATTTATAAAAAAATGGAGAAAAAAAGAGGAAAAATAGCTATAATAAATGTAAATCCTAATCTAAAAAGAATTTTTGAATTGTCAGGGATATTGAAAATAATTAATCTTTATCCTTCACAACAGTTAGCATTACAGAATATTTGAGGGGGGAATAAAAATGACTAATCGAGCGCGATTAACTATAGATAGTCGGACAGATAATTTGGGTTTAGCAAGAGTTACAGCAGCCTCTTTTGCTTCGCAATTAGAATTTACTGTTTCTGAAATAGAAGAGCTAAAAGTAGCAGTTTCTGAAGCGGTATCAAATTCAATTATTCATGGCTATCAACAAGAACTGGGTGAAATAATAATTGACTTAGAAATTAATCATCAGCAACTAATAATTACAATCCAAGACCAAGGTGTTGGTATAAAAGACCCAGAACAAGCCTTTAAAGCATCGTATTCTACTACTAATGATCGAATGGGATTAGGTTTAACTTTTATTAGTTCTTTTATGGATAAAGTGGAATTAGAATCTGAAGTAGGAGCAGGAACTAAAATAAAAATGATTAAATATCCAGAGCAAATTAAGAAACAGATTAATTAGGGGTATTAAGATGAATAAATTTAAAAAAATTAATATTGGTGAGTGGGAATTGCTATCTGATTCAGAAACTAAAGAATTGTTAGCTCAAACTAAAAGGGGAAAAGAGCAGGCTAAAGATAAATTAATTAAACATAATTTACGTTTGGTTTTAAAGATTGCTCATAAATTTAATAATCAATGGAATCAATTAGAAGAAGTTTTTCAAGTAGGCACCTTAGGTTTAATAAAAGCAATAGATCAATTTGATTTGCAGAGAGATGTTAAATTTTCCACTTATGCTGTTCCGCTAATCATTGGGGAAATAAAAACATATTTACGTGATAATGAGCAGATTAAAGTTGCTAGGTCTTTAAAACAAAGAGCAAAACAAATTCGGAAAATGCAGTCAAAGTTACAAAATGATTTAAAAAGAGAAGCAACAATTAAAGAATTAAGTATAGCTTTAGGTTTATCTAGTGTTCAAATAGTTAAAGCACTAGAAGCTGTAAAACAACCGACTTCAATTCATGAGCAGTATCAGCAGGGAGAAAATAGCTTAGAACTAGAGCAACAATTAGCAGGAGCAAAAGATGAATATGAAGTTGAGATTAACCGTTTGACTTTAGCAGGAGTATTAAAAAATTTGAGTGAGCGAGCAAAAAAAATAATTAAATTAAGATACTTTGCTGATAAATCACAGACAGAGATTGCTGAAATAATTGGGGTTTCACAAGCTCAAGTTTCAAGATTAGAGAAAAAAATATTAAATGATATTAGGTCCCAACTTGAAGATTAAAAGCCGGCTAATGCCGGCTTTTTTATTTGTTTTGTATGAAAAAAATAAATTTACACATAATAAATTGAGAAAGAGTTAATTAAAAATCAAATTGAAGGGGGCAGCTAATGAAATTAAATAAATTCATGTTAATTATTTTTTATTTAGTGATTGTTGTATTTATAGGGCTATGGATAATAGAAGAAAATATTTTTATTAAAGATAAAGTTTCTTCTCGAGCTAAAAAAGTTTTCTTACCAACTTCAATTAGTAGTGATCTTAATGAAGCAGGATAACAAAATTGATATTTTTTTAAAATTAAAAAAAGATGTGATAGCTTGTTCAAAGCAAATATTGCTATTAGAAGATATAGCTGAAATAGTGGCTCCTGCAGTAGTAGAAAGCAGATTAAAAAAAGTAATAATAAAAGAAATTTTAGAAGAACCAGAAAAATCAGTAGTTATTAATGTCTTAGAAATTATTAGACAAATTAAAGAAGAATTTCCTGCAGCTCAGATAAATCAATTAGGAGCAAAAAATGTAGTAGTTGATGTTGTTGCCAATGAGCAGCAGGATGATGTAGCTTTATTGTCAAATACCAAGCCATCATTATTATTTGTTTTTTTAGTAGGTGTAATATTATTTGTAGGGTCTGGAATGGCAATTATGCACTTTCATGCTGATGTTAATATTAATCTGGTTCATCAAGAAGTATATCGCTTAATTATGGGGCAGGAGAAAACCCAGCCCTTATTATTAGAAATACCTTATTCATTAGGTATTGCTTGTGGAATGATTATTTTTTTTAATAATTTTTTAAATTATAAATTTGATAAAGACCCTAGTCCTTTAGAAATAGAAATGTTTTTATATGAGGATAAAGTAAATCAATATGCAGTTTATCAAAATACAAAAAAAGTCACAACAAGAGCAGAAGATAGTAGTTAGGTTAGGTGAGAGGATGGCAGAGATCTTATTAATATTAATTGGTTTTGCTGAAGGTTTAGTTGTTGGAGCAGCCTTAGTTGCTTTTTTATTGGTTTTAAATATAATCCCCCGTTTAATTAGATTTGGAAGTTCTAAAAAATATATTAATTTATATCAAAACTTAGTTATTGCTGGAGTTTTAGTTGCTGTGAATTGGCAATTTTATGATTTACAATTACCTAAAGTATATTTTATAAATATACTATTAACTATAATTATTGGTTTTGTTTTTGGAATTTTTGTAGGGTTATTAGCTGCTGCTTTAACAGAAACTTTAAAAGTATTACCAATTTTAAGCCGCAGAATGAGGCTGGAAAAGCAAATTAAAATATTATTATTAGCTATTATTTTGGGAAAGGTAGTAGGCTCATTAATTTATTGGTTATATCCAGGACTCTGGCCTCAATAACAGAAAAGGAGAAAAAGTAATGGCTCAAATAAATAAAACAGTACAGGAATATCAAGATTTTGTCAAACAAAATCATCCTCAACAATCCAAAGTTAAAAATTTTTTAACAGCTTATTTATTTGGTGGTAGTATCTGTTTGTTAGGACAAATAATTAATAATTTATTATTAGCAATTAATATTGGAGCGGATCAAGCCGGGACTTTAACTACTATAGTTTTGATTTTATTAGGTGGTATTTTGACTGGATTAGGTGTTTATGATGAAATTGCTCAATTAGCTGGTGCAGGGACAATAGTTCCTATTACTGGTTTTGCTAATGCAGTAGTTTCTCCGGCATTAGAATATAGCCAAGAGGGTTATATATTAGGAACTGGAGCTCAAGTTTATTCCATTGTAGGACCAGTATTGACTTATGGGATGTTAACAGCAATGATAGTGGGGGCTTTAAAATTATTAAGTGTTTAAAAAGAGGTGTTAAATTGAGAAAAATAGGGCAGCAAACAATTAAATTTGATAATTTGCCTCAAATTATATCATCTGCTTCAATTGTAGGGGCTAAAGAATTTGAAGGGCCTTTAGGAGAATACTTTGACCAAGTATTACTAGATTCTTATCATCAGCAGAAGTCCTGGGAATTTGCTCAAATAAAAATGACTAAAGATGTGATTAATAAAGTATTAGATAAAGTAAATTTACCTCAAGGAAGTATAGATTATTTATTAGGAGGAGATTTATTAAATCAAATAGTTGCTTCTAATTTTTCTGTTAGAGATTTTCCAGCGGCTTTTTTAGGCCTTTATGGTGCTTGTTCTACAATGATTCAAGCTACTGCTTTGGCAGCAGTAATGGTAGATGGAGGAGCTGCAGATAAAGCACTGGCTTTTAGTTCAAGTCATTATCAAGCTACAGAAAGACAATTTAGAACGCCTAATGAATATGGTGATAAATACCCTCCTTATAAACAGCGTACTGTTACTGGTGCGGGAGCTTTAATTGTGTCAAATCAACCAGGAGGAGTGCAGTTGACTGAAGCAACTTTTGGCAAAATTATTGATTTAGGAATAACAGATCCTCAAGATATGGGTGGAGCTATGGCGCCTGCAGCAGCAGATACAATTTTACAGCACTTAGAGGATACAGGTAGGACACCAGAAGAGTATGATTTAATAATTACAGGAGACTTAGGGTTAGTTGGTAAGAAATTAACGATTAAATTATTAGCAGAACAGGGATGTAATATTAAAGCTAATTATGATGATTGTGGAGTTTTAATTTATAACACAACACAGAAAATAGGTGTTGGAGGAAGTGGGTGCGGTTGTTCAGCAGTAGTAACAGCATCTTATTTATTACCTAGGTTAATGCATAATAATTATAATAAAATACTATTATTAGGAACAGGAGCGTTATTAAATCCGACAATCTCACTGCAGGGAGAATCAATTCCTTGTATTGCTCATGCTGTAGTTTTAGAATCGACTGGCTCATTAAGTGCTGGGATAGGAAGAGAAGATATTAGAAATGATTTAGTTAAGCCGATTGAAGATTTATCAGGAGTTGATAAAAAATAATGGTGGAGTATTTATTAGCTTTTATAGCAGGAGGTTTAATTTGTGGTTTAGGGCAATTAATGCTTGATTTTACGGCATATACTCCAGCTCATTTATTAGTTTTATTAGTAGTTATTGGCTCTATTCTAACAGGGTTGGGGTTTTATTCTGATTTGATAGATTTAGTTGGGGCAGGAGTCACAGTTCCAGTTATGAATTTTGGCTTTGTTTTGACTAAAGGAGTTTTAATAGAGGTAGAAAAAAATGGGTTTTTAGGATTGTTTACAGGAGTTTTAGAACTTGCTAGTGCTGGTGTAAGTGCAGCAATAATAATTGGTTTTTTAGTAGCATTGATTTTTAAGCCGCAAGAATAAGTTGTAAAACTTATAAAGGAGAATAAAATGGGGAAATATAAGGTTATAGCGATTACTGATGGAGATAATACAGCTCTTAAAGCTGTAGAAAAATCAGCTGAAAAATTGGACTTAGGTATTATCTATGAATCAGCAGGAAATCCTACTGCTAGTTCTAGTTTTGAAATAAAAAATAAAATTAAAGAGAGTACTAAACAACCAGTATTAGTAATGTTTGATGATCAAGGAGAACCTGGAACAGGGAAAGGAGAACAAAATTTATTAGATTTAATTTCTGATTCTGAAATTGAAATTTTAGGAGTGCTAGCAGTTGCTTCAAATTTAAAAAAAGTAAAAGGAATTAAACCAGACTTTTCAATTACTCAGGACCAAGAAATAATAAGAGAGCCGGTAAATAAAACAGGGCAAGCAGAAGCAAAAGGGCACCAAATTTTAGAGGGGGATACTGTTGATATACTCAATAAATTATCTGAAACATTAATTGTTGGAATTGGAGATTTAGGTAAAATGGAAGATAAAGATTTAGTTGCTCAAGGCGCTCCAATTACTACTACAGCAATCTTAGAAATATTAAAAAGGAGTGAATTGACAGATGGATATTAGCAAAGACTTATCAGAAAATTTAACAGCTATTAAAGAGGAGGTGGATGGCTCTAAAACTTTTGATTTGGTTAATAGAGATTTTCAAATTGCTGAGATTGATGTAAGTTTGATTTTTATTGATAGTTTTGCTAAAGGTGAGTTACTAAATGAAATTTTAGAATTTTTAATGAAAACTAAACGAGAAGAACTCAGTGTGGACGTAATAAAAAAATTATTAAATAATCGGCTGCCGTTGCTAGAAGTTTCTGTTATAGATAAAATAGAAGATTTACTAGCGGAAGTGCTGGCAGGTCCTCAAGTATTATTAATTGATGGCCTTGACCAAGCAATTGTTCTAGATGCAAGAACCTGGATGAGTCGGTCTCCAGAAGAACCAGAATTAGAAAAAGCTACTAGAGGTCCTGAAGATGGATTTATTGAGACAATGGTTTTTAATTTACAGATGATTAGAAGAAGAATTAGAGATCCTAAATTAAGAGCAGAAGTAATAAAAGTAGGACGTAGGTCTCAAACAGATACTTGTGTGACATATATTAAAGATGTTGCTGACAATAAATTAGTAGAAGATATAAAAGATAGGTTAAATCAAATTGAAATAGATGGGTTGCCCTTAGCTGATCGAACTATAGAAGATTACCTAATTGGTGATAGACTAAATCCTTTACCAAAAGTTAGATATACAAATAGACCTGATATTGCATCTTCCCATTTGTTAGAAGGTAAAATATGCATTATTGTAGATAATTCTCCTACAGTTTTAATTTTACCTGCTACGTTATTTGACCATACTCAGAACTTAGAAGATTATCGGCAACCTCCTATTCCAGGTACTTATATGAATTTATTGCGTTTTTGTTCCATTTTGATTTCTTTATTTTTACCTGCGGTTTGGCTGTTGTTAGCTTACCATCCTAATTGGTTGCCAGAAGCTTTGCAAATTATTGGGCCTCGAGAAGTAGGGAGTATTCCCTTAGGAATACAATTTATTCTAGCTAGTATTGGAATTGATTTGATTAGGATTGCTTCTATTCAAACTCCAAGTTCTTTAGCTACTTCTTTAGGTTTAATTGGTGCTTTAATGTTAGGAGAATTCTCTGTTAAAGTAGGTTTGTTTGCTCCTGAAGTAATATTATATATGGCAATTGCAGCAATTAGTAGTTTTACTATTCCTGGTTTTGAATTTGCTTTAACTATTAAATTGTTTCGTTTAGTTTTAATAACTTTAGTAGTCTTATTTAAAGGGTTAGGTTTACTAGTAGGAACAGTAGCCATCTTTTTAGTTTTTTCTTTGAGTAAGTCATTTGGAGTATCTTATTTATGGCCTTTAATTCCTTTTGATTGGAAAGCATTAAAAACCTATTTGATTCGTCAATCTACTGTAAGTTTAAATAGTCGACGTTCAAATCTGCATAACCTTAAAGATGAAACTCGCAAATGAAAAAAGGAAGGTGATTATAAAACATGGTTAAACCTAAAGTGGGTTTGCCTAAAGCATTATTATACCATAGATATTATAAAGGTTGGAAAACTTTTTTTGAAGAGCTTGGCTGTGAAGTAGTGGAGTCTAATTCATCAACTACTGAGATTGTTAATAAAGGTATTAAAGTTGCTGAAGAAGAGGCTTGTTTGCCAGTCAAATTATTTTTAGGGCATATTGTATATCTTAAAGATAAAGTAGATTATATCTTTGTTCCTCGTTTAGTTAGTGTTGAAAGAAATGAATTTTTATGCCCTAAGTTTTTAGGGCTTCCTGAAATGGTGGAGGCATCTATTATTGATTTACCGGAGTTAATTAGTGTTACAATTAATTTGAGGAAGAAAAAAATAAATTTAATTAAAGCAGTATTACAGATTACTCAGCAACTGGAAAGAAATTATTATCAAGGAGTCAAAGCTTGGTTAAAAGGGACTTTAGCCTTTAAAAATCATTTAAAAAGTTTAGAAAAACAAGACAATAGTCAACAGCAGTATAGAATCGGTATTTTAGGGCATGAATATCTTGTTTATGATAATTATATTAGCATGAATTTAATAGATAAATTAAAAAAAATGGGAGTTGCTGTTGTTACTACGGAAATGTTAACTGAACGAGAACTAAAATCTGGTATAAAAAAATTATCTAAAGATATGTTCTGGACTTTTAGTAAAAGAATGTTAGGAACTGCTTATCATTTTTTTGATTCCCCAGAAATAGATGGGATTATTCAAATAACTGCTTTTGGCTGTGGGCCAGATTCTCTAGTAGGAGAAATGATTGCTCGAGAATCAAGAGCTAAAACAGAATTGCCATTTTTGTCTTTAAATTTAGATGAGCATACAGGAGAAGCAGGTTTAGTTACTAGGATAGAGGCATTTATAGATATGATTCGATGGAAGGAGAAATAATATGAAAGTAACTTTCCCTCAGATGGGAACAATGGAAATTGCAGTAACCACACTATTAGAAGAATTGGGCTTAGAGGTAATAAGACCTCCTAAAGTAACACAAAAGACATTAGATTTAGGAGTTAAATATGCACCTGAATTTGCCTGTTTGCCTCTTAAAATAAATGTTGGGAATTACATTGAAGCGCTAGAACAAGGAGCAGATACTATAATTATGGGTGGTGGTTCTGGTCCTTGTAGATTTGGATATTATGGAGAGATAGAACAAAAGATATTAGAAGATTTAGGTTATCAATTTGAAATGATAATTTTAGAGCCAATTCAGAATGATTGGTGGGGTTTTTATAAGCGATTGAAACTTTTATTAACTAATATTTCTTGGTTTAATTTAAAAGAGGCTTGGAATAGGGCCTGGATTAAAGCTGAAGTAGTGGATAATTTAACAGCAGAAGCTAATCAAATTAGAGCTTATGCCCAAGACAGCAAAGAGTTTAATCAAATTTATGAAGCAGCACTAAAAAAAATAGATCAAGCAACAACAATTACTGAGATAAAGAAATTAGAATTAGAGTCTAAAGCTAAATTACAAGCACTACCGCAGCGAGAAAATTTTAGGCCTCTAAAAGTAGGAATTGTAGGAGAAATTTATGTTGTTTTAGAACCAGCGGTTAATTTTGAATTAGAAAAAAAGCTTGGAGCAAGAGGAATAGTAGTTAATAAATCAATATCTCTAACTCAGTGGGTTAAAGAACATCTTTATTTAGGATTTTTTAAAGATACAAGTAGGCAGCAGGAAGTAAAAGAAGCAGCAAAACCATACTTAAGGCATAAAGTGGGAGGACATGGTCTAGAAACAATAGGGGAAACGGTATTATACAGCCAGCGAGATTATGATGGAGTGATTCATTTAAGCCCTTTTACCTGTATGCCTGAAATTATTGCTAAAAGTATTCTTCCTGTTATTAGTAAAGAATTAGATTTTCCTGTTTTATCGTTAACTGTTGATGAACATACAGGAGAAGCAGGTGTTGTTACTAGAATAGAGGCCTTTATTGATTTGTTAGAGCAACAAAGTAGTAGAAGGGAGCAGATAGGATGAAAGGCTTTTTAGGAATTGATGTGGGGTCTGTGAGTACTAATATTGTTATTTTAGATAGTGAAAATGAATTAATAAAAAAGCTATATTTAAGAACTAATGGGCAGCCTATTCTTGCTATTCAAAAAGGATTAAGAGAAATAAGTACTGGATTAGAAATTGATATTGCAGGGGTGGGAACTACAGGTAGTGCCAGAAAATTAGCTGGAGTTATAGTAGGAGCAGATGTAGTAAAAAATGAAATAACTGCTCATGCAGTGGCAGCTTCAAATTTAGTTCCTAAAGTTAAGACAATTTTAGAAATTGGGGGCCAAGATTCAAAGATAATTATTTTACGCAATGGAGTAGTAGTAGATTTTGCTATGAATACTGTCTGTGCAGCTGGAACAGGGTCTTTTTTAGATCAACAAGCTAGCAGATTAGATATTCCTATTCAAACTTTTGGAGATTTAGCTTTGCAAGCTAATAATCCTGTTAGAATAGCTGGTAGATGTTCCGTTTTTGCTGAATCAGATATGATTCATAAGCAGCAACTTGGTCATAGTTTAGAAGATATTATTGCCGGTTTATCTCAAGCCTTAGTTCGTAATTATTTAAATAATGTGGGCCAAGGCAAAGAAATTTTAGAAGCGATTATATTCCAAGGAGGAGTAGCTGCGAATAAAGGGATTAAAGCTGCTTTTGAAACTGAGTTAAAAGCAGAAGTAGTTGTACCTAAACATTATAATGTGATGGGAGCTTTTGGCGCGGCCTTATTAGCTAAAAAAGCGTTAGCAAAAGGGGATGAAACAAAATTCAATGGTTTTGATGTATCCAATTTTGAATATAGGGCTGCTAGTTTTGAATGTTCTCGATGCCCTAACCACTGTGAAATAATTAATATTTATCAAAACAAACAATTATTAGCAAGATGGGGTTTTAAATGTAATAAAGGAGAAAAAGCAAAAAACAGTCAAATGATGCTTGACAATTATAGGAAGTAACACTATAATATAAACAACTAAACTGACTGGTCAGTGTCGAACTGCTAATGTGAATACTAAACGGGGAGGGATAGCATGAAAAAGATTTTAAAATGGCCTTGGCTAATTATTGCCGTTATAACTATAGTAACAATATTTTTTGCTGTTCAATTACCACAAATAGAAATTAATAATGCAGTTAAAATATTTTTGCCTGAAGACCATCCCTCTAAAGTAGCTAATAACAAGATGGAAGAAACTTATGGTAGTTCTGATGTTATAGCAGTAGCGGTTAAAAGTAAAAGAAACAAACTATTATCTGCAGCTAATATTGAAAAAATAGACCAGCTAACAAAATCATTAGAGAATTTGATCAATGTTGAAGAAGTTACTTCATTAACTAATGCAGACTATATTGAAGGCACTACTGAAGGAATGAAAGTTCAAGAATTGCTGCGGGAAGTACCAACAAATGAGGAAGAAGTTTTAAAAGTAAAAGAGAAATTATTGTCTTGGCAGCTTTATCAAGGCAATCTTTATTCAAGAAATTTAAAAGAAACTCAAATTAGAGTAAAATTGAAAAAAGAGTTAACAATTAATGAAAAGGAAGAAGTATATAATAATTTAAATCAAGTTTTAAATAATCATGAAACAGGCAATTTAAAATTTTATGTAGCAGGAAGCCCAGCAATTAATGTTTTAATGGGAAATAATATGGAATCTGATTTAAGAAGATTAGTTCCTTTTGTAATTGCTATAGTATTAGCAGTTCTCTATATATCATTTAGGAATTTAGGAGGAGTGGTGTTACCCCTTTTAACAGTTTCCATTAGTACAATTTGGGCTTTAGGAATAATGGCATTGTTAAAAATTGAATTAACAATGGTTTCTACGGTAATACCAGTATTATTAGTAGCAGTAGGTAGCGCTTATGGAATTCATATTATTAGTCATTACTATGATGATTTAAGAACAGAACCGGAAGATGATTTAACTGAAGAACGGCATCGAGAAATTGTAGTTAATACAGTAAAAAAAGTAGGCAAGCCGGTTTTATTAGCAGGATTAACTACAATTGTAGGTTTTGCTTCTTTAAGTACAAGTAATATTATTCCGATTAAAGAGTTCGGTGTTTTTACTGCAATAGGAGTTTTTACTGCGTTAATTGTTGCTATTACTTTAATACCTTCAATTTTATTAGTTCAACACAGTAATTTACAATATAAAGAGAATAAAAAAGGGAAAGATAAGATTAATTCAGTTTTACTCACTTTATATGATTATTTTTCAGGTGCTAGGCTTAGAATTTTAGCTTTGGTAGTACTAATAGTAATAGTATCTGGGTATGGGATGTCGAAAATAGTTATTGATAATATAATGATAGAAATGTTTAAAGAGGATACCCAGATTAGAAAAGCAGATAATTTTATTAACGATCATTTTAGCGGGACTAACATATTAAATATTATGATTAAGGGACCTGAAAAAGGCAGCTTAACTAATCCTGAAGTTTTAAAAGATATGGAAGAGTTACAGCGTTATTTAACAGATAATTATTCCCAGGTAGGAAAAGTTACTTCTGTGGCAGATTTTATAAAACGGATGAATCAAGTAATGCATTATCCAGAACAACAGCAGCAGTCAAATACTGCTTCAAATCAGTCTGCAACTAAGAATGAAACTACAACTGATTTTGGGGAAGAGACAACAAGCAGCTTTGGAGAAGAGAATACAACTGATTTTGGTTCAGAAGAAACTACAACTGACTTTGGGAATGAAACTAACAAAGATAAGTCACAAAGTACTAATCAGCAGTGGGAACAAGCTCCTTCTCAGCAAAGGTTGTCAGAAGAAGAGGTAGTGGCTTTATTGAATAGAGCAGTACTTAAAGCAGAACAATTAAATCTGACTGGTGAAGAATTAGTAGAAGCTGTAAATAAAGAGCTAAATTATAAAGGGGCAGCTTATAAAGAAATCCCTTATAATCCTGATAAATATCCAGCAAATACTCGCAGCCAATTAAAAAATCTTATTTCTCAATATTTGTTAATGTATTCTGGTAGTTTAGATGATTTAATTAATCACCAGTTAGAACCTTCACAAGGGCGAATGATTGTACAATTAAAAACAGGTAGTAATATTGTTACCAGAAAAGTTGAAAATGAGATAAAAAATTATGTAGATCAATATTTTCCCGAAGGATATCAAGTTTCTTTAGCTGGTCATGCTGATATGTCTTTAGCAGTTAATCAGTTAATTGTTTCTAGTCAAATCATGAGTATTGTTGTTTCTTTAATTGCAGTATTTTTAATAGTAGCAATTACTTATCGTTCTTGGGTAGCAGGATTTTATGGAATAATTCCTCTTAGTATTTCGTTGCTAATTAATTTTGGAATTATGGGTTATACAGGAATTAGATTAGATATTGGTACCGCAATGGTAGCTTCAATTGCAATTGGAATTGGTGTAGATTACACTGTGCATTTCTTATCTGCCTATCATCATGAGCGACAAAAGAGTGATGATTTAGAACAGGTTTGTCAGCAAACTTTACTTACAGCTGGAAAAGCAATTATATTCAATGCCGCAGCAGTAGCAGCAGGATTTTCAGTACTGTTATTCTCTAATTTTTATCCTTTAGTAAATTTAGGTTTGTTAGTAACAATAACCATGTTAACTTCGTCTGTTGCCTCAATGACTATTTTACCTGCTTTATTAAATTTATTTCAACCAGATTTTATAAGCAAGTAGGCAACCAAGCAATAAAATATAGTATGTAGATTGCGCAAATTAATTAGCAAGAAGTAGAGAGACTAGTGCTACACGAAGTGTTTTTTAAAAACACGGAGGGCCGTTTAATCTCCGGAAGGCATCCAAAAACTAATTATAATCGGGAGGCGATCGTAATGAAGAAAAGTTTGTTATTAGCTTTAGTATTAATATTAGTACTGAGTAGTACAACTTTTGCAATTACCGGCAAAGAAGTAATGGACCAAGCTGAAGGAGTTTTAAATGATGGTGATTCAATGCATGCTTTAATGGGGATGGATCTAATAGAAAAAGATGGAGAAAAAGAACAAAGAACTCTAGAAGTTTGGGGGATTACTTATAATCAAGAAGAAGATTTATCAAAAGTAGTCATGGAATTTCAAGAGCCTGCTTCTATTGCAGAAACTAGATTTTTACAAATAGAAAATCAAAAAAGAGATGATGACAAATGGATTTACCTGCCTGCATTAGGTCGAGTTAGAAGAATTTCTTCTGAACAAGGAGATGACTCATTTGTAGGGTCAGATTTTACCTATGATGATTTATCTACCAGAGATGTAGAAGAAGACAATCATAAGTTGCTAAAAGAAGAAAAATTAGGAGAATATGATTGTTATGTAGTAGAATCAGTGCCTAAAGACAAAGAAGATGCCCAATATGCTAAACGAATTAATTGGGTTACTAAAAAACATGATATCCCTGTAAGAGTAGAAATGTACAGTAAGAAAACTGATCAGGTTGAAAAAGTGCTTACAGTAAAACACAATTTAAAAAAGATAAATGGCTATTGGACAGTATTTAATGCGCAGATGGAAAATAAAGAAACAGGTCATGCAACTCAATTGTATATCAAAAGAAATGATAATGGGCAGCCCTTTATTGAATATGATAAAAAAATTAATTCTCAGAGGTTTACTAAACGATTCTTGAAATTAGGGAGATAAAATATTAAAATAAAGGAGGGTTGGTAATGAGACGTTCCTTGATTATTATGTGTGCTCTAATAGTTAGCGCTAGTTTATTAATAGCACCTGTTTCAGCAGAAGAAAGTGCTTTTGGTTCTTCGACTGCTGAAGAGAGTTCAACTATGGGAAGTGCATTTTCTGCTGCATCTACTGAAAGTTCTTCTGAGCAACAGTTAAGCTGGAGTGGTAGTTTAGAGCTTGATACTAGGGCGATTTTAGATAAAAATGATCAGTCTGATATTGAAACTGATCTTAATTTAGATTTAGATTTAAATTACCGCAGAGATAATTCGGAAGTAGAAGCTACTTTGAATTTTGTTGAAGGGGAAGCAGATATTGAAGAGGCTTTTATGAGATTATATTATGATAATTTTGATTTAGCTGTAGGTAAGAAAAAAGAAGTTTGGGGCAAAGGTGATCAGTTACATGTAGTGGATCATTTAAATGGTCAAGATTTAACGGACTTTATTAACCCTGAGTATTTAGAACGACAAATTGGGGAAGAAATGATTAAAACAAATTATTATTTAGGTTCTGGAACTTTAGAAGTTGTTTATACTCCAGAATTTACTCCTAATAACTTGGCCCAAGAAGGAAATTGGGTAGTTAATGAAATGCAGCAATTAAATGATTTAGAGCCTACTTTAATTAATGAGTTTGGTTTAACTGCTGCTGCTAAAGTGCAGGATAGTTTTGCTGAGCTAGACCACGAAGTCGAAGATGGACAACTTGCTTTGCGCTATACAAATTCTAAGTCCGGGTATGATTATGGTTTTTCTTTCTATCAAGGGTATTTGAAAACTGCTAGTATGAATCAAACTGCTATAGCTAAATTAAAACAAGGTGCTTATAGTACAAATCAATGGGAGCAATTTATTGCAGACTTAAATTTTCATTATGATCAAGTCAGTATTTTGGGAGCCGAGTTTAGTTCTGTACTTGCAGGGATTAATTCTCGAGCCGAAATAGCTTACTTTTTAACAGAAGATACAGCGGGTACAGATATAGATGTGCATAATAATAAAATTGCCGGGCTAATTGGTGGAGATAGAGACCTGCCGTGGCATAATCTTAATCTAAATCTGCAGGTTAAAAGTGAATATATTTTAGATAATGAAGAAATAGAGAATAATCCAAGTGATTTAGAATATAACAAAGATGAGCAGTATTTTAATAATTTAGTCGTTTTAGAGGTGCAAGATGAATTTGACAATCAGAATATTTTGCCTTCTACTACTGTAGCGTATAATTTAGGAACAGATGATTATTTTTTAGATAATGAAATAGAATTTAAACTTAAAGATGATGCTAGTTTACAATTTAACTATAAATTATTTGGAGGAGATAGTCAGACAGAATTTGGGCAGTTTGCCAATAATGATTATCTTTCTGCTAAGTTCACTTATGATTTCTAATTAGAAGGATAATAAGAAGATAAGGGAGTTGGAAAGGATGCATCCTAAACAGGAAAAAATTATAGCTGCTGCTACTAAGTTGTTCTCCAAACAAGGTGCTAGTGAAACAACAATGAAGGAAATTGCTGCTGAAGCTAGCGTAGGGAAAGGGACTTTATATCGTTATTTTGAAAACAAAGAAGATTTAACATCTTCTTTAGTTAAAACTGGTTTTAGAAATATAACTGCAGAGTTAAAAGCTGAACTAATTACTTTAGATAAAACAACTGAAAAAATAGAAAAAGCAATTGAATCTCAATTAGAGTATTATGGTAATCATCGTGATTTTTGTAGGTTTTTAACTAGAGAGTTTTGGGGTTATAAGAATAAGTTTGAAGAAAATATTAAAGAAATTCGTAATACTTATACAGTAGTAATAGAAGAAATTATTAATACTGGAATAGAAGAAGGAACTTTTAAAGATGTTGACCCTGAAGTTGCGGCAGTATCCTTGGTTGGAGTTGTTAATATAACAGCTCTGCATTGGTTTATGTTTAAAGATGAATTTCCAGTTGATAAAATTAAGAAAGAAATTATTGAGATATATTTCAATGGGATTTTGAGTTGATTAGCTGTTTTCAAACTAGATAGTTTAAATCAAGAGTGGGGGCACCCCCACTCTTGTAACATTTTAGAATATTAAGGATTTTTTAATAAAAACAAGGGGAAATTAATTTTTTGTAGAAAATAAAAAATGAGATTGTACTAAGGGGTGATATTTATGCAATTTCTTATAGTAATCTATTTAGCAGGGATTATATTTAATATATTTTTTGCTATTGTTTATTGGTATAAAAATAGAATGGTTTTAAATGTTAATTATCAAGGTGCAGTAGTATTTATCCTATTAAGTTGGTTGATTTACCCCTTGGTTGTATTTGATGCTATAGTAAGGAGATAATAATAATTTTAACAGCTCAAGGCAACTGATAAAACCACCTTGGAGGGGGGATAAAATGAAGATAGAAGATTATTCCTTTGGAGAAGTGGTGATTGATGGTCAGCATTATAGTTCTGACTTATTAATTTGTGGAGAACGAATTAAATCTGATTGGTGGAGAGTAGAAGGTCATAGTCTTTGTCGAGAAGATTTGATTTGGGTTTTAGAACAGCAGCCCGATTTATTAATTATTGGAACAGGAAAGTCAGGTAGAATGTCTGTACCTCGTAGGCTAAAAAAAGATTTAAGACAGGAATTAGATTTGTTAGTCTATAAAACAGAAAAAGCGGTTAAAGAGTTTAATCAACGGCAGGAACAAGGGATAAAAGTTGCAGCTGGTTTTCATTTGACGTGTTAATTAGAGTAAAGCTAAGGGTTGCTACTCAAGCAACCCTGGTTTTAAATTGTGTTTAATCCCTAACTGATTACAGAGCAGGGCTATTTTTTTCACATATTCATCTCTAGCAAATTTTCTTTTTAAACCGTTAGCATTCATATACCGTACTTTGCCGAAGACGTCTCTTTCCTGCCAAGCTCTATCGTGCTTGCCAAAACACCAGGCTACACCTGCAAAAGCATTAGGGTCTCGACCGTCTAAATTATATTTATTATTTAATTTTAATGCTATGTCAAATCCCTGCTGGGGTTCAGCTGTCCATTCTAATATTTTCTTACCCCAATACATTCTCATGTAGCTGTGCATTTTACCAGTGGCTATCATTTCTAATTGAGCAGCATTCCAATAAGGGTCATGAGTAGCTGCACTTTCAAATTCTGCAAGGCTGTAAATATATTCTCGAGAATCGGATTTGTGTTCTTCTAGAGTCTGATAAGCCCAGTCAGAGAGAATGTTCTTTAACTGCCCATCATAATTCTGATTATAATAAACAAAATTAATGCTTAATTCCCGACGCACAATTAACTGTTCTAAAAAATCTTCCAATCCAGGACTAGAAGAATGCTTTTTAGCTTCTAATGCCACTTTGACAGGAGAAATTTGACCAAAATGAAGATAAGGACTTAAATTAGATAAATAATCCACAGTAGGGTCATTACTCAATTCAGAATATTTATCTAAGTTATTGTTTAAGAATTCTTTTAAGTGTTTTTTAGCTTCTGAAGTCCCTCCTTTGAAACTAGGAACTTTTCCGACATTATGATTCACATCTAAATTTTTAATAATTTGCTCCATATTATCTAAATTCAAACTAGGTAAATCAAATTCTAAAGAAGAATTTTTGAGCTCATTTTGAGCTACAGGATTCAAATAATCATCTAGCTGTTGATTTATTTTTTTTCGCAAAGTATAAGCAGCATATTCTTCTTTATCTGAAGCAACTTCTACAGGAACTACAATATTGCTTTCCACCTGTAATAACGGGCAAGCTAGATTGTTAGCTGCTTCTTGGCGCCATTTTCTTTCAATTTTTAAATAGCCGCAGTCAGTAATAACTAACGAAGCATTTTGAGCTAACTTCTTTACGCCTTGAGGAGGAGACTGCTGTCGAATAATCAGCTTGATTTTTTTGTCAGCTAACTTTTTTCTTACCTCTTGTAGTCCTTCCAGCATAAAATAGTAATGTCTAGCATTGGCATCAGGAAAATTAGCAGTTAAACCAAAAAATACTAGTAAAGGTTGCTGGAGAGAATTGGCTTTTTCAATTGCTAATTCTAAAGCTTGATTGGATGTAGCCCTTTGTGATGATTGCATCCAATAGAGTACATAGTCTTTATTTTGTAGAGGTTTATTGTTAAGAGATTGAATTCTACTTTCTTGCATTAGATGTCCTCCTTAAATATATAAATTAATAAAAGTTGTGCGGTATATTAATGAAATTGTAGACTATGA
>JBNJFD010000016.1:0-19285 GCA_051746525.1 Bacillota bacterium
GTTAACGGCAAATGGAACTACATATGCCTAATAATAGACCTGTTTAATCGTGAATTCATAGGCTATGCTGCCGGTAAGAAAAAAGATGCTGAATTAGTAGCTAAAGCTTTTTACAGCATTCAGAGACCAATTGATGAAATAAATATTTTGCATACTGACAGAGGTAATGAATTTAAGAATAAAGCAATAGACCAAGTTTTAAGCAAATTCGATATTGAACGATCTTTAAGTAAAAAGGGTTGTCCTTATGATAATGCAGTAGCAGAAGCAGCCTTTAAAGTAGTTAAGACTGAATTTGCATTTAATAAAATATTTAATGATTTTGAAGAACTTGAATATGAGCTATTTGATTATGTTAACTGGTATAATAATCATAGAATTCATGGTTCATTTGATTATCTTACCCCAGTGGAATATAGGTATTTAATGTCCGAGAAAAAATTGTCTTAAAAAGTGTTGACAATCCAAGGTCCAGATGTATATAGATGAAAGCGGTCAATGGGTATATATGTTTGATATAATTGATGTTTATACTAGAGAAATAGTTGGTCATCATGAAAGTTTAGGATGCCGTACTAAAGAAGCTCTTGCAGCCTTAAAACAAGCTGCAGACAATAGAAATACTGAAAACTTGACATTAAGAACTGATACTGGTACCCAGTTCAGAAGTAGGCAATTTCAGAGAAAACTTAAAGAACTGGATATACCCCATGAAATAACTACAGTAAATACACCTGAAGAAAATGCTCATATAGAAAGCTTTCATGGGACACTTAAGCGATCTGAAATTTATCGCAAACATTATTCTAATATTACCCGTTTCCGAGAATCAATTGCTAATTTTATTGATAGACATAAAAATAGAAGACCATATTCAACAGTTGGTAAAATACCACCAGCAGTTTATCATAAAAATATTGTTAACAACTTGATTTCAAGAGTTGAATTTGCTGCATAATCGAGAAATTAAATGAGATTGTAAATGTTAAAATAAAATGGAGATTCTATGTTTAATAAATCTAATTATATCTTGTCCAAATTTAGAGGGGCAAGCTCATATATTAATTTATTAGAGGTGAGATATATTGAAAATAATAAAAAAATCTTTATTATTAGTATTATTATCTTTGGTATTTATACTTCCAATTTATATTGAATTTAAACCAATCAATAATATTATCAATGCTTTAAGAATATTTGAGTTATTAGTAATAATATCTTTTTTGTTTTCATTTTTTTTAGGAATAGTAAGTATTTTAACTAAAAATTTTTATATAAAATTAGATAATGCTAAAGAAATATTCAAAGAGCAAAATAAAATTTTCAAACATTTTTCTTTCGTATTAATAGTTATTTTTTATTTATTTGGTCTACAAAAAAATGATCTAATTTATAAAACAACTAGTTTTATAGTAGTTATGCTATATCCTAGTTTCATTTTTTATAAAACTTTATTTTTAGGAGATAATTACTTAATTTATAACTTTAGAGAAATAAAGATTGATAATATATCACATTATCAAATAATAAGTAGAGGTTTTATATTAAAAATGAAAAGTGTAAAATTGACATTACAAAATGGTCGCAAATTTAAATTTAATAAATTATTTGTTGATAAAGATGTGGAAAAAATCATTAGATTATTAGAAAAGAAAGGGATAACTAAAAAATAAAATCTAAAGAGGATTACACTGCAAAAACAAAAGAACACTGGTTTCCCAATAATTCTATAATAAATTAATGACTTACCTGAAAGGCAACCCCGTTCAGGTAAGTCATTAATTTATTTTCGAAGCAAGCTTGCTAACTTAAAATTGTAAATGCTAGCTGAAATATTAGATGTGGAAAAGAGGATAAATTTTTTAAATATTTTATTATATATAGTGTAAAACAAAAAATAATGAGGATAACAAACAAAAATTAAAGAAAGAGAAAAGGCATTGAAAGAGTGTAAGTAAAGCTAAAATTGAGATGAGACTTCGGGATATTAGCCCGAAGTTTATTAATTTTTTGAATATATCTTAAGATTATATCAAATTGCCTACCTAATCGTGTAGTTTTTTGAACAAATATTCTTAACCCTACCTAATTGTGTAGTCAAAAGATTTCTTAGACAAAAAAACTACCTAATTAGGTAGTTTATATCACAGGATATATATGGTAAATTAATAATAGAGAACTTCCCGGGGAGTAAAAAATAATTAGATGAAAGGAGAGACTACATTATGGAATCTTTGGCTAATGTTGATGTGAATGAATTAAGTGAAAAAGAGTTAATGATGGTTGATGGTGGCTGGGCTGGGACTGCTTGGAAAGTTGCTACAACAGCTTATACTGCATATAATATGGGGAAGGATGCATATGAGGCTACTGAACCAATAAGAGAAGCAACTAGTGATATTGAACCTACTCCAATGGTAGGATTCGGTGGAGCTACAGCAGAAGACTTTTAATCAAAAATTTAGTAGGGTTTTTTAATAGGCTTAAGGCATGGTTTTACTCAAAATAGAAATTTTTGATAGTTTTAATGTGTCTTAAGCCTGAACTTTATTCTTTTCATTGGGATAACCCCAAATGTTTTAGGAGGTTTGATTTTGAATATGGATTTTTTTTTCAATTTAATATTTGTTATTGGTTGGATAGTCTTTTTTTCTTATTTACTTTTAAGACATATAAAATCTGGAGATGAATTATATAAAAGCAAAGTAAATAAAAGCAAGTTATATAAAATAGGATATTTTGTTTTTGTAATATACTTTTTTGTTTTGTTAAATGATATTTTAGTAAATGGATTTGTTTTAAATGATTTATTTAAAAATATAATTATAATTGTCTTCTCTATATTTTTGATTTGGATGGATAAATCAAAATTATATATAAAAGAAAAAGGAATAATTTCTGGGGATGTTTTTTTGAAGTGGGAAGAAATAAAAAACTATAATTGGGATAAGAATATTTTGAAAGTGATATTGAATCAGCAAAACAAGACTGGAGTAGAAATTTTTAATTTGAATATAGATAAGAAAGATAAGCAAAAAATCAATCAACTATTAAATAAGAAGATAAATTAAATTTTAGATGTGAGGATGAATATATAAAGATCAAGGGAAAAGAAGAAGTATTAAAAAAGTTTAAGTAAAGCTTAACATTAGAAAAGACTTCGGGCTATTGGCTCGAAGTTTATTAATTTTTGAACAAATATTCTTAACCCTACCTAATTGTGTAGTAAAAAGTTTGTTTAGATAAAAAAACTACCTAATTAGGTAGTTTATATTAAAGGATATATATGGTAAATTAATAATAGAGAACTTCCTGGGGAGTAAAAAATAATTAAATGGAGGAGGAAAAATTTAGTATGGAAGAATTGGCTAATGTTGAGATGAATCAATTGAATGAAGAGAAATTAATGGATATTGATGGTGGAATAGGACTTGCAAAAGGTTTTGCAATGTATAGTGTTGCTAATACTGCTACAGAACTTGTGACTGGAAAATCTCTTAATAGTCATATTCATGATGGTGTTAAATCTATAAGAGGAAGAGATGTTGAAGCTACTCCAATGGTAGGTTTTGGAGGAGCAACAGCAGAAGAATTTTAGAATGATCATTAGAAAAAAAGGGGGAGAGAGTCGTTAGAGCTTCAAATTTAAAGTTGAAGCTCTAACGACTAAAAATTATGAAAAAACAAGACTTGATAGACAAATTAAAGAAAGAAACAAAATTTGGAGCTGAATTTGGGACTAATATATTTTTGTTCTTTTTAATATTAATTGTAGTGATAAATATGAGTAAAGATTTTCAAATTCCAATTTTCCAACATGAAATTAATTTTTTTAACGGAGAGCATATAACTCAAGTAGTTGTGGTATTAGGATTTTATATGATATTAAAGTCTCTTAAAGAAATAAAAAAAATATTAATAAAATTAATAGATATTGTACATGAAGAAGAAAATAACAAACATTAGTTAGGGTCTATTACTTTGCACAAAATCAATTAAAGAAGCAGACAATTATTCAAATTATATTATTGTGTGAAAAACAGATTGTGCGGCAGCCTGTTTAGCTGCCATAGCCTAAGTATTATGATTTAGAAATGCTAATTACTCAAACCCCGAAAATTGTTGGTACAGATAAAAAAGGAACCAAATGACCCTCTTCCAATCTGTTAGACATCCAGTTAAGCGATATAATACAGTTTCTGAAATGACAAATGGAAGAAGTATTTCTGGTAATATTTCATATTATATGAAAGAAGGCAAATATAATGATATTGCTGAAAAACATCATGAAAGTGGAATGTGGCGAAATAGATAATCAAAATATTAATAAGCCAGGATAAACTAAAATTATCCTGGCTTAATTAGTATACTAATTTAAGGAGGAGAAAAAAATGAATAAACAAATAAAAAAGACTATTAAAGGATTGTTTATATATATTTTTATTGATATTTCTTTGATGTTAATAACTGGAAAAGATATCGTAGATTTAATTATTTATATTTTAAGAAAAATTAATCTTCTAAAATTATAATTTAATTTATATATATAATATTCTGATTAGTATTCTTTTAGCTATTGGATTATCGACAATTTTCATTTTAAAATCCTTATTATATTTATTTCCTAGAAAAAATGTATACATATTAAGACTAAGATAAAAAAGGTGGTACTGTGACATTTTCTATAAGTTTTATTTCAAAATTGAATTTTATAATAGAAGAAACTTTGTAATTACAGTTGTTTTTAAGAAAGTTAAGTGATATTAAGGAGGAATGGATATGAGCGAAAAAGGAAATGTTTGGTCAAAAAACAATTAATATAATTATTGTATTGTTTTGGCTTTTTATTCTCTTAGTAGCAGTTGGTAATACTATAAAACATGAAACTTTATCCTCATTTTTATTGACAGGTGCTTTTTTGGGATTTATAGTAATGGCCTTATTTATTATTTATAAATGCATTATATATATAATTTAGATGAAATTTGAATAATGACTTTAAAAAGGAGTTAGAATAATGCAATTATTCAAATCAATAAGCAGAAAAATAAAAAGATTATTTAAATCATATTACTGTGTTAAACAGCATGATATAACAGATTGTGCGGCAGCTTGTTTAGCTACTATAGCTAAACACTATGATTTAGAAATGCCGATTACTCAAATTCGAGAAATTGCTGGTACAGATAAAAAGGGAACCAATGCTTTAGGAGTAATTAAAGCTGCTAAAGAGCTTGGTTTTGAAGCTAAGGGAGTAAAAGGAGAGGCCGATGATTTAACTGATGATATTCCTCTGCCGGCAATAGCTCATGTAGTAAAAGATAATTTAATGCATTATGTTGTAATTTATGAAATAAATGAAGATGAAATAGTAGTCGCTGATCCAGCAGAGGGTATGGTTTACTATCAACCAGAAGACTTTTATGAAATTTGGACGGGAGTCTTGTTGTTAGTAAGCCCAGGAGAAGATTTTGAGACAGGAGATGAGAAGACAGGTTTTTTCGAACGATTTATTAGTTTAATAACTCCTCATAAAGGATTATTGATTAAAATATTTTTTGCATCTATTTTATATACTTTGCTAGGAATAGCAGGATCGTTTTACTTTAAATATTTAATCGATACTATTTTAGCAGATGGGTTAGTTAAAACCTTACATATTATTTCTACTGGTGTTGTATTGTTAACTTTGTTTAAAATCACTATGGATCTCTTTCGTAAGCATTTACTTCTATACTTAAGTCAAAAAATAGATATTTCATTAATACTTAATTATTATCAGCATGTTTTAGAATTACCAATGTCATTTTTTGATTCGAGAAAAGTAGGAGAAATTCTATCTCGTTTACGAGATACTTCTAAAATCAGACAAGCTATTTCTGGAGCAACAATTACTGTAATGATTGATACTTTATTAGTAATTGGTGGAGGAATAGTTTTGTACATCCAAAGTTCTACTTTGTTTTGGGTAGCTGCAGTGATTATTCCCGTTTATGTATTGATTGTTTGGGGCTTTAGTAAGCCGCTGCGAAAAATTCATCGTGAAGAGATGGAAAACTCGGCTGATATGCAGTCTTATTTAGTAGAATCAGTATCTGGAGTAGCTACTGTAAAAGCATTTAATGGTGAAGAACAAGCCAATTTAGAAACCGAAAGTAGATTTATTAAATATATTAAGTCTATTTTTAGAGCGACATTTATGCGTAATGTGCAGGGCTCATTGCAAAAGGTGCTTACTTCGGTAAGTGAGTTTGTAATTTTGTGGGTCGGCGGTTTAAAAGTGATTAATGGCGAATTAAGTATCGGTCAACTAATTACTTTTAATGCATTATTGGCTTACTTTTATGATCCTATCCAAAGATTAATTAACTTACAACCTAAATTAATGGAAGCTTATGTAGCTGCCGACCGCTTAGGAGAAATATTGGATTTAGAACAGGAAAAACAAAATGAGTCACAAAAAATGAAACTTGATCATTTAGAGGGCCAAGTGCAAATTCAAGGAATAGATTTTCGTTACGGTACAAGAAAATTAGCTTTAAAAGATATAAATTTAGATATTGAGCCAGGTGAAAAGGTAGCTCTAGTAGGAGAAAGTGGTTCAGGAAAAACTACTTTAGCTAAGCTAATGTTGAAATATTATTTGCCAGATGAAGGTGAAATTTTAATTGATGGTTATAATATCAAGGACATTAATTTAGAAAGTTTGCGGAGTAAAATTGGTTATGTTCCGCAGGAAGTATTCTTATTCAGTGGAACTTTGCGTGAAAATATATCTTTTGGTTTTCAGAATGTAGATATGGAGGAGATAATTGCTGCTGCGAAAAAAGCGCAAGCCCATCAATTTATCAATGAGATGCCCTTAAGGTATGATACCATGGTGGGAGAGCAAGGTTCTAATTTATCAGGTGGCCAAAAACAGAGAATAGCTATTGCTAGGGCAATTCTTAAAGAACCAGATATGCTTATTTTAGATGAAGCCACTAGTAATTTAGATACTGCTACTGAAAAAGCGATTCATAATACTATTGAAGAAATTAGTCAAGATATAACAACTGTTATTATTGCTCATAGATTAAGTACAATCATGCACTGTGATAAGATTGTAGTTTTAGAAGAAGGAGAAATCATTGAACAAGGCTCACATAAGCAGTTAATAGAGCAGCAAGGGAAATACTGTGAGTTATGGCAGGGCCAAACTTTAAATGCAGATAATTTAGGAGTAGATAAATCATGAAAGAAAAAATCATTAATTTTGAAGATTTATCTTATAGCCGAGAAATGTTAGAAGCAGAAGCCCCTAATTTCATAGCGATTTTTATCTACATACTGTTAGCTCTAATTATAGTAGGTTTTACTTGGATGTGGTTTGGAGAGATAGATGTGGTAGTTAAAGCTAGGGGAATCGTGCGTCCGATTAAAAATGATAGTTTAGTGCAAAATATTCGCGGGGGAGAAATTAAACAGCTTAATTATGAAGAAGGAAAAAAAGTGAACAAAGGTAATATATTATATACACTCAAGACTAAAACTTTGAATTTGAAACAAAGTGATACTAAAGAACAAATTCAAGAATTAAAGAGTGAAATTTCTAAACTAAAAAAATTAAAAAATAGTATTAATCAAGGGGAGAATTTATTTAGTAAAGATGAAGAATTGCGCTATTATAATCGCTATTTAGCCTATGAATTTAAACATGAACAATTGCAAATTAAATATAATCAAGCTAAAGATAAATATTTGAAGGGGGAAGATTTGTTAAAGTCTGGTGCGATTACAGGTAATGAGTTTGAACAAGCTAAAGCCAAATATCATTCTACAAAATTAGATTTACAAACTCATAAAAATAAAACTTTGATTAATATTAAAGATGAGATAAAAACTAAAGAAGATAAATTAATTAGCCTTAAACAAAAGTATGAGAGTATAACAGATAAAATAGAAGCAAGTAGAATTGAAGCTCCTATTAGCGGAAAAATTCATGTGATTAAAAAATTTAATGAGGGAGATTATATACCTTCTGGAGTTGAAGTTTTGCGCGTGATTCCTGATACAAATTCTAATTTTGAAATGGAAATAACGGTAAATAATGAAGATATTAGTGAATTGGAAACAGGACAAAAAGTTAAGTATCGGTTTTTAGCTCTTCCTTATAAAGAATACGGCACCTTAAGTGGTAAGATCACTAAAATATCAAGCGATGCTAGTATGTCAAGCAAAAATTCTAAACTTCCCTATAATGTAAAGGCAACAATTAATGGGGTTAAATTATATGATAAGAAAGGCAAGCCTGAATACATAAAGCCCGGTATGATCAGTAAAACAAGAGTAGTAGTTAGGCGAAAAAAGATATTGTATTTTGTATTAGAAAAGTTAGATTTTATTTCTTGAAAATTTGAAATAGAAGGGTGACTTAAAATGGAAAAACTAATAATTTTGCTGATTTGCTTATTAATTACTACTCCTGTGTTGGCGCAAGAGTTAAATAGTTTAACCTTAGAGTAGGCCATAAAATTAGGATTAAAAAACAATGCTACTTTAAAAGAAAAAAGGAAACTGTATAAAATTAGTCGTAATAAGTTGGAGTTATATAAAAGAAATTATAATCAAGATTTAGATGTTAATTTAGCAAGTGATTATAATCTAAAAGAAGATGCTGGTTGGTTAAAACAGAGTGCTGAAGTTAGTAATGCCACTCAATTAACTGTAACTAAAAATTTTTCAGAAGATAGCAAATTAGTTTTAAGCCAAGAATTATTACAGAAAAATAGTAAAGATAAATTTGAGTTAGAAGGAACTATGGGAGCATTAACTTATAAACATTATATTTTACAAGGCTATGACAAAAGTACTGATTATAAAAATGGTTTGTTTTATAAAAAGATTGCATTGTTAGAGCAGAAAAAAGAAGTTGAAGATTTAAAAGATAAAATAAAAAATGAAATTGTGAATAAGTATTATCAATTACTTAAGCTGCAAGAAAAAATTAAGATAAAAGAAAAATTGCTGAAACAGAATAAAACTAATTTAAAAATGGTTAAAGCTAAAGTGCAAGCAGGAGAAGTTCTTAGACTAGACCAAAAAGAAGCTGAGTTAGAAGTAGAAGAAAACAAATTAAACTTAAACCAACTTCGTAAAGAGTATGAATTAGCTTTGGCTAGATTATCTAAGAAAATAAATGTTGAGTTAACTCCTGATATAAAATTAGTTGAGGTTAAGTTAAAAACATTTGCTAAAGATAAATCAAATTTGAAAGCTAAAGTTTATCAGAAAGATATGAAGCTGAAGGTTTTGAGAAAAAAGTTAGAACAAAAACAGTATCATAGGAAGGAATTAAATGGAAACCAGAATTTAGACTTAAAGTTATTAGGTAGTTTTGGGTGGGGAAAAAATATAGAACCTGAAACGGATTATAGAGTAGGAGTGCAAGTGAATTATAACTTTAATAATTATCAAAGTAAAGTAGATGATAAAAACAGGGAAGAAACAGAATTGAAGGTGGATAGTTTAAAAGAAAAATTAGCAGAGAATAAAGAGAATTTGAAGTTGAAGATTGATGAAATGTTCTTAGCGCTCAGAAATTATAAGGAAAAAAGTAAATTCTATAAAAAGAGAATAAAAAAAGCTAAGAAAAGAGTAGAAATTGCTGAAACAAGGTATAAAGCTGGACGTACAACTATAAGCGATTTATTGGACAAAGAACTAAATTTAAGACAGCGGCAGATTGATTATGTCAATACAGTAATTAATTATAATCAGCAAGTTTATCAATTAAACAATTTAATAAATTAGAATTTAGTGAGTAGATATGAAATGATCATCATTCGGAAAGGAGGTGACTCTAATGCCAGAATTTGATAACTTAAGTCAGAGTTTAGAAGAGGCTGAGTTATCAACTGAGGAATTAGAAGAGATTACAGGAGGCTTTTATGCTGAAAAGGATCTTAATCTTTCTGATGGGCAGATGATATTTTATTATGGAATAATGCCACCTCAAGATGAGCAGATGCCTATTCAACCGATGTATGGCATTAATTTACCCAAAGAATTGAATTAAGATAAATAGTTTAAAATCAAGCCAGGAGATTCTCAATAATCTCCTGGCTTGTTATTTCTCCAAAAACCATAATTTTATTTTCTACATTCGGAATGTTTGTAATTCAAATTGTGAAGGAGGGAGTATTGTGCAGTATAATCCAGTTTCAGCGGTTTGGGAAATAACAATGGGGTGCAATATGAGATGTGAACACTGTGGTTCTAGTTGCGAAGAAGCATTAGCAGGAGAATTAACAACAAAAGAAGCATTTGAGTTATGTGATGAGTTGGCAGAATTGGGTTTAGAGTGGATTACTCTTTCTGGTGGGGAACCCACGACAAGAGATGATTGGTATTTGATTGCTGAGCGATTAAGTGAACATGGGATTGTGCCTAATATTATAACAAATGGTTGGATTTTAGACGAGAAAATGATAGATAAGGCGATTAATGCTGGAGTAGGAACAATGGCAATCAGTATAGATGGATTAGAAAATACTCATGATGAAATTAGAAGGGAAGATTCTTTTGCTCGAGCTATGTCTGCATTTGATTTAATGAATAGAAAAGATATGTATTCAGCAGCTATAACTACTATAAGTAGTAAGAATATAGATGAGCTTAGAGATTTGAAAGAACTTTTAATAAGTAAGGGAGTAGAAAGATGGCAGCTTCAAATTGCATTGCCAATGGGTAACTTTACTAAAAGTAATGAGTTGGTGATAGAACCTGAAAAAGTAAATCAGATAATTGATTTTGCTTATGAAGTAGCACAAGAGGAAGAAATCATTGTTGATTTAGCAGATTGCTTAGGATATTACAATTTAAAAGAAATTGAAGTAAGAAAGCAGTCCGCTAAGGGAGAAAATTCTGGCTTGTGGAATGGGTGTACTGCTGGGAAAAATAGTTTTGGTATTTTGCATAATGGAGATATACTAGGCTGCACTTCAATCAGAGATGAAGATTTTATTGAAGGTAATATAAGAGAAACATCTTTAATAGAGATTTGGAATAATGATAGTAATTTTAGTTGGAATCGAGAATTTGCAAGCCAAGAATTAAGTGGGTTTTGTGAGATTTGTAAATATGGAGAGCAGTGTTTAGGCGGTTGTCCTAATCTTAGATTGGTAATTGGTGGAGATATCGATAGCGAAAATAAATACTGTTCTTATAATATAAAATTTAAACAAGCTCAAAAGAAAATAGATAAAATAAATAATGTACAGGAATTAGCTGCAAAGGGCAAAAAATTAGCAGAGAAAGATAAATTTCAATTGGCAGAGATGCTAATTAGACGAGCATTAAAATTAGATGAACATAATATTGAATTATTGAATCTCTATGGTTATATTCATTATATGTTAGAAAATTATACTCAAGCTAAAGAATTGAATGAAAAAGTATTAGAAGTAAAACCTAATAATACTTATGCTAATAAAGGATTGGGTTTATCTTTGGTAAGTTTAGGAGAAGTTGAAGCTGGTATCGAGTATTTGCAGAGAGCTGTTGAGTTAGCAGATGATAATTATACTGATCCGTATTATGATTTAGCAGTGGTATTAGCTGAAAATGATAGAAAAGAAGAAGCTATATCAGTATTAGAACAAGGTAGAAAGATTTCAAAAGATTTTGTAGAAAAGAGTCAAGGATTATATGAAAGATTAGTTGGTTAAATTCCCTATGAGTTTTTGCGATTATTAAAAGGGCTGACCGATAGGTTGGCCCTTTTTTCGCTAGTATAGGCAGGATGATTTAAAAAGAGTGACAGAATTCTACATTAAAACATTTCTTCCAAAAATTGAGACGAGAGACAGGAGAAATTGAATTTGTACTTAACTACATAGCATGGGTATTAATAAAAATCTCATTTTACTTATAAATTGGAGGGTAAGTATGGAAAAAGATAAATTAGAAAAAGAAATCTTATTGTCTCATGGGGAATGTAATGCTCAAGGTTTATCAAGAAATATTTCTAAGCCTAAAAATAGATTAACGAAAGAAGAGTTAAAGAAAAACTTAGAGGAAAACAAATGTCTAGTTAAAGCTTTTCAAGAAAGTATTGCCGAGATTGAAGAGTTTATTACCGAAGAGTATTTATTTTTACTAGCAAATCCTAAAGCAGCAATCTTAGCAAAAGAAAGTGATTTGAAAAATAATGTATCAATCAAACCAGGTATGTTATTTAGTGCTTGCAGCAGCGGAACTAATGCTATTTCTTTAGCTAAAAGATTAGAAACTGAAATATTTTTAACTCCTGAACAACATTATTGTGAATTTCTTAAAAAGTGGTATTGCTTTACTATACCTATAAATTATCAAAATAAAACAATAGGTTTTTTAGATGTTTCTGTAGTCAAGAAAGAAATGCAAGAAGAACTAAAGGCAATTACAGTATTGTTGAAAGATAGAATTTTAAAGAAATTAGATAAGTTTAAAAGAAAAGATGAATTAGTAGAACTCACCTGTAAGCAAAAAGAGGTTTTAGATTATTTAAGTCATGGGTTAACTGAGCGGGAAATAGCTAGTGAAATGCATTGTAGCATTAATACTGTAAAGTATCATAAAAAAATAATTTTTAAAGAACTAGATGTAGATAGTACAAGAAAAGCAATAGTTAAAGGGATTAAATTAGGGATCATTAATTTGGATAAGATTAGTTTGTAAACTAAATAAAATAGATAAAAAATAATTTACATCTATTTTTTAATATAAAACTTTTTTTATTTGCAGAGGAGTGGGGGTTTTATGTTTCAAAAAATTAAAAACTTTGTAGTAAATGAAGAAGAAAATCGGTTGCGAGGTCCATGGAGAATAATTTTACGAAGAATAATTAAAATATTATTTTTAATAATTATATTTTTGTTTCTTTCAGAAAAATCAGTTGATTTATTGGTTGAAGATAATTATTCATGGACTTCACTAAAGAAGGTGACCAAAACTGGTTTTGTTTTTATAGTTACTTTAATTAGCGTTTTTTTAACAGCTAAGCTTATAGATAAGCGTAATATATCACTATTTAAAACTAGTTGGAATAAAAAATTAATCATTGATTTAGTTTTTGCTTTTATGAGTACAGCAGGTGTAATCACTTTATTCTTCTTAGTTGAATTAAAAACTGGATTGATATCTATAAAAGAAATTTCCTTTAATAGTAGGAAGTTATTTTTAGGATTTTTAACATGTTTGCTTATAGGTTTTAGAGAGGAAATATTATTTAGATGGTATTATTTAATTAATCTTAGTGAAAGTTTGAATATAAAAAAACATATTAGTACTAAGGCAGCAGTAACACTAGCATTAGTATTAGCTTCAATATTATTTAGTGCTGCTCATATAGAAAGTGGAGATAATGCGCCCAAAGCATTATTGTTTTCTCATTTTATTTCAGGACTTGTATATGGGGGGCTATATACAGTAACTCGAAAATTATCTATACCAATTGCTATGCATATTGCCCATAATTTTTTCTTAGGGATTATATTTGGTCATTTTGATGCTGTATCTTTAATTGAAATAAAATTTGATTTGAGCAAATATTTGAGTATAGCAGCTAATTTAGCACACATGATTATAGCTGTTCTAAGTGGAGGGCTAGTTTTATTATGGTTGAAAATGAGGTACGGTCAACTTGAAATCGATACTAGTTTATCTGAGTATGAGTGAAAATTAATTTATTACAAGCAGAAAGGTAGGTGAAGATCATAGTAATTTGATGGATGTTACTTTAAGTGAAATTAATAATAAAAGCAAAAAAGAGACTGTTTGGCCTAGACTAGGAGATGAGTTTCCGTTTTGGCGGAGATTATTTGCTCTAGCAATTGATATTTTTATTTTAAGCCTGCTAGGTAAAGTTTTAGGGACAATATTTTATGATGTATTTGTTAAAATAGGATTTTGGGGTCGGATGATAGGAGTAATAATTTCTTTATTTTATTTTGGCTTGTTAAATAGTAGTTTAAATAATGGACAAACTGTAGGGAAAAGGATTTTGGATCTTAAAGTAATAAATAAAAGTGGGGATTGTATTTCTTGGCAGAAATCTTGTTTCCGATTTTTAATTTTAGTCTTTCCATTTTGGCTAAATGGGATTTCAACTAGTGAATTAAATTTGTGGCTTGTTCTACCCTTATTAATAATATTTTGTTATGGAATAGGAATAGTTTACTTTTATATGTTTAATTTTGAGACTCGTCAAGGTTTACATGATATTATTTGCCAAACTTATGTAGTTAAGCAAGAAAGTAAAAAAAGATTAGGAATAAGATCAATTTCAAAAAGGCATTTTGTAATTTATACTTTAATTTGTATTTTAATGATTTCATCTGGGATGTTCGTTAATTTTAAATTTTCGAATGATAAAGCACTGAAAAAAAACGGAAGCAATTTATAAAGAATTAGAACAAGTAGATAAATTTAATTTAATAAGAATAAGCTTGGATGGCGATATGAATACAGTACTTAGTGATGATAAGTCTAAAAATAAAGTTACCTTGGAGATTAAAGTTAATGTTAAATCTAAACTAAAAGGAAAGCAGACAAAAGATAAAATTATTAATCTTATAGCAGAGAAAGTGATTAATAATTATCTTAAAGCAATAACTAACGGTATGATTACTCTTGAGCTTACTAGAGGTTATGATATTTTCATTGCTGAGAACTGGGAAAAATATGAAGTTTCATTATCTCCAAGTCAATGGAGACAAAAACTTAATAATAATTAATTTCAAAAAAAAAGACTACACGATTAGGTAGGAATAAGTTAATTTTTACAAAAATACTACCTGATTGTGTAGTTAACATTTAAAAGAGAATATGTTAATTTAATAATTGAAGACTTCCCGGGGAAGTAAACAAACTTAAAAAAGGGTAAGGTGATATTATGGAAAAAGCATCAAAAAAAGAAGCTATGAAAGTTAATGGTGGTCTAGTCGATTATAGTTCTCCATATCCTCCTCATGTGCAGGACCCTGTAGTTGGTGATTTGGAGGATGAATTAATGAAACAAAATCGTAATTTGAAAGAAAAAAGTCAAGAGTTACAAGAAAAAAATGAAGAAATGCAAAATGAAAACATTCAGGATGATTTTGCCGAAGGTACAGGTTCAGAAGGTGGAGAAATATTGCATGATATAGCAGAAGATTTTGGTATATTTTAAATAAAGAAATATATTTTACAGAGTTAGCTCACACGAGCTAACTCTGTTGAAAAATTCATATTAAAAGAGGTAAGATAATATGAAGAATATTTTTATTAATAAATCTGAGAATCGTTTAAAAGGAATATTTAGAATTTTAATAGCATCTATTTTTTTTATTTTAATTTTTAGTATATTATTTTTAATTATTATAAAAATGAAAGAAATAATTAATATTCAAATTCCTAGAATCACTTTTGATTTTTTAGTTTTTTTAGTTGTTTTAAGTGTGGTTTTTAGTTTGGGAAAATATATTGATAAACGTAGTTTTTTACAGTTTGGGTTTAAGTGTAACAAAAATACATTAATTGATTTTTTATTTGGTTTCTTTATTGTGGGATTTATATTTTGTTTGTTGGTAACTATTCAGCTTGAAGTTGGCTACATATATGTAAAATCACTTTCAGGTTTTAATTTAAAATTTTTATTTGAATTAATTAGTTTTATTTTTGTAGGTGTCTATGAAGAACTAATTTTTAGAGGCTATTATTTATTAAATTTAAGTGAAAGTATATATATAAAAAACTATATTCCTCCTAAATATGCTACTATATTAGCAATAATAATTTCTGCTTTATTATTTAGCCTAAGTCATTTATTAGGAGGTGGGGGACTATTCGATTTATTTACTAAATTCATTTTAGGGGTTATTTTAGCTTTGAGTTATGTTCTTGCAGAAAACATTTTTTTCTCTATTAGTATACATATTTCATTTAATTTTTTTGGAGAATATGTTTTTAGCTATGGTGGAGAAAAATATTATTTTTTAGAATTAGGACTAAAAAAGGATGGATTAATTATGGATTTGGTTTCAGGAAAATTTGAATTAATGAGAAAATATATTAAAGTAATAGGTGGCTTTAGTAGATTGTTTATATTAGTTATGTTACTTTTAGCAGTGGTTTTGTGGTCAAATATGAAATATGGTGGCTTTATTATTAATACAGACTTAGCAATTTATAATAAAGAAAAAATTGAAAGTGAAATTTAACAGGTGAGGAAAATGAACTTAAGAAAAATAAAAAGATTATTTAAATCATATCCATGCATAAAGCAGTATGATGAAACGGATTGTGGAGCAGCTTGTTTAGCTACTATAGCTAAGTATTATGATTTAGAACTTCCATTGACAAAATTACGCAATATTGCTGGTACAGATAAAAAAGGCACTAATGCTTTTGGCCTAATGAAGGCAGCTCGAGAGACTGGTTTTGAAACTAAAATGGTGAAAGGAAATTCTGAAGAATTAAAAGAAGAAGAATTACCTGCACCTTTTATTGCTCATGTTAATAGAAATGGATTGTTACATTATGTAGTTGTCTACGAATTAAATGAATATGAAGTAATAGTAGCTGACCCGGCTGAAGGAATAGTTGAATATGAGTTTGATAAATTTTGTGAAATATGGACAGGTTATTTAATTTTGTTGACTCCGAATGAGGAATTTGAAACTGGAGATGAAAAGACAGGATTTTTTGAACGATTCTCTTATCTTTTATTAGAACATAAAGGATTATTAATTAAAATATTCTTAGCTTCAATTTTATATACTATTTTAGGTTTGAGCGGAGCATTTTATTTTAAATTTTTAATTGATAGTATTTTAGCAGACAAATTAAAACATACTTTACATGTAGTTACGATAGGGATTTTATTATTAAGATTATTTAAGATTGTGCTTAGTTCTTTTAGAAAACATTTACTGCTTTATTTAAGCCAAAAGATGAATATTTCTTTAGTATTAAATTACTATCAGCATGTAATGGATTTACCAATGTCATTTTTTGATTCGCGAAAAACGGGAGAAATATTGTCTAGATTAGGAGATGCTTCAAAGATTAGATCAGCTATTTCTGGAGCGACATTAACTGTAATGATTGATTCATTAATGGTGATATTTGGCGGCGGAGTTCTCTATATCCAGAACTCGAAATTATTCTTGATAACTTTTATTTATATACCATTTTATTTAGCTTTGGCTTGGGGATTCAGTAAATATTTTCGAAAAATCAACCGTAAATTAATGGAACAAAAGGCTCAACTCAAATCATATTTAGTAGAGTCAGTTTCTGGAGCAGCGACAGTTAAGGCGTTTAATGGTCAGCAAGAAAGTAATTTAGAGACAGAAAAAAGATTTATGAAACAGGTTAAATCTGGTTTCAAGGCTAAAATAATGAGTAACTTGCAGTCAGCTTTAAAAGGTTTTTTAGGAGTAACGAGTAAATTGCTTATCTTATGGGTTGGTGCTTTAGAAGTGATTGAAGGTAGATTAAGTATAGGTCAATTATTGGTGTTTAATTCTTTATTGGGATACTTCTTAGGGCCAATTAAAAGATTGATAAATTTACAGCCCAAAATGCAGAAAGCTTTTGTAGCAGGAGATAGATTGGGAGAAATTTTAGATTTAGAAACAGAAACTGAAACAGAAAATCATAAAGTTGAAATTAATAGTTTACAAGGTGAAATTGAATTTAAAAATGTAGAATTTGCCTATGGTACTAGACAGGCAGTCTTAAAAAATATTAATTTAGAAGTTAAGCCCGGAGAAAAAATAGCATTAGTAGGAGAGAGTGGTTCAGGCAAAACTACTCTGGCTAAGTTGATTTTAAAATATTATACTCCTGATGAAGGAAATGTTTTAATAGATGATTATAATTTAAAAGATATAAATCTTAATAGTTTAAGAGGCAAAATTGGGTATGTCCCTCAAGATATATTTTTATTCAGTGGTACTATAGAAGAAAATATAATGTTTGGGCAAGATAACGTGAGCAGAAAAGATGTAATTGATGCTGCTAAAAAAGCAAAGATACATGAGCATATTAATCAACTGCCTTTGAGGTATGAAACAGTAGTAGGAGAACGAGGCTCTAATTTATCTGGGGGACAAAAACAGAGAATTGCAATTGCTAGGGCTATTCTTAAAGATCCAGATATACTTATTTTAGATGAGGCGACTAGCAATCTAGATACAGCTACAGAAAAAGCAATTCACAAAACTATTGAAGAGGTAAGTCAAGGAATAACTACAATAACCATTGCTCATAGGTTGAGTACTATTGTGCAATGTGACAAAATTGTAGTCCTTGATAGTGGTGAAATTGCTGAAGTAGGTACCCATAAAGAATTGATTAAACACGAAGGATTATATTATGATTTATGGCAGGGTCAAACTTTTCGCGGGGAAGAGATATTAAAAGAAAAAGCGTAATAAAATAATCATTTATTTGTTTAGTTGTTTCCTCTATTTTTTGTAATGTTTAATCAGGAGGAAACAACTTTTTCATGTAACTATAGGGCTGATAATAAAATCATGGAAGTCAGAGTAAGTTAAATTAAAGTTGAAGTAAGTTTAGCATTGATTTATACTAAAATTAGGAATGTATTATATATTTTCTTGGAGGGATAAGATGGAAAAACGCAGATTAGGAAGAACAGACTTAGAAGTTAGTTTATTAGGCTTTGGTGGATTTCATTTACTAGAGATTCCTACAGAAGAAGCTCAGAATTTATTGAATTATTATTTAGATCATGGTGGTAATTACATAGAAACAGCAGCCGAATATGGGCATGGGGAATCAGAACGAAAGATTGGCCCAATAGTAGCAGAGCGAAGAGATGAAATCGTTTTAGCTAGCAAAACTCCTAAACGGAATAAAAAAGAAGCCAAACAAGAGGTTGAAGAGAGTTTAGAGCGTCTACAGACTGATTATTTAGATATATTATTTATGCACCATGTTGAAGATGAAGGAGAATTAGAAAAAATATTAGCTCCTGGTGGTGCGTTAGAAGCAGCCAAAGAACTGCAAGAAGAAGGCAAAGTCGGACATATCGGAATTTCCATGCATGGTCAGCCTGATGTGCTGGTTGAAGCAGTTAAAACAGATGAATTTGATGTAGTAATGGCAACTTTCAATTATTTTGATCGCTTTAACTTTCCTAAGTTAGAAGGAGAGTTGATGCCGTTAGCTAATGAGAATGATATTGGTATAGTGCTGATGAAGCCGCTTGCTGATGGTTTCTTGTGGCGTTCGGCCGCACAAGCTTTTCGCTATG
>JBNJFD010000017.1:0-18933 GCA_051746525.1 Bacillota bacterium
GCTTACTTTCTTTTTTATCCTTTAAAGTTGTAACAGTAACTTTATCTCCCATTTTTCTCCCCCTACTTTGAGGCTTCATCTTTTATTTTTTATCTTTATCTTTTATCTTGTATCCCTTATCTTTGTTTTTTGTCTTTGCTTTTGAATTATCGAAGAATTTATGTTTGAACGTAGTAAGTTAAAATTCTTCACTGACTTTTTGTTACTTTTGTGTCTAAAGACAAAAGTAAGTAAAAAGCTAAGGGTGAAATAAAAAATTCTTTCCCCAAAGGAAAGAATACGACATTTAAAGCTAGACATAGCTAGCCTTAAGAATTAAAATCGTCTCAGTCCAAGTTGTGGATCTAAGCGAAAAATATTTAATTTGTTTTTATTATACAGTTTCCAGTATAAAAATGCAAGAACTACTAAGCATTAGTCTTGAGCTGTAATTTATAAGTTTAAATCAAAAAACAAAAAATGCTGCAGCCCTTTAGGCGGCAGCATTTTAATTTAAAACAATCCTGTAATCTTTCCATTCTCATCAATATCTATATCCTCTGCTGAAGGTACTGCTGGTAATCCAGGCATAGTCATTACCGCTCCAGTTAAAGCTACTAGAAACCCTGCCCCTGCAGAAACCTTTACTTCCCTAACAGTTACTTCAAAACCTGTTGGACGTCCTTTTAAAGCAGAATTATCAGATAAAGAAGCAGGCGTTTTAGCCATACAAATTGGCAAATTATCATACCCCTGTTCTTTCAAACGTTTAATATCCGCTTCAGCATCAGCTGTAAAAACAACACCTTCCGCTCCATACATTTCTGTGGCGATAGTATTAATTTTCTCTTCAATAGGATCTTGTTCATCATATAATAACTTAAAATCACTAGGTTGATCAATAATATTCAACACTTCTTTAGCTAATTCAACTCCGCCTAAACCACCTTTGGCCCAGACTTGTGATAAAGCTACTCTAACACCTTGGTTTTCACAATACTGCTGGATCAATTCAATTTCCGCTGCACTATCACTGCTGAATTGATTAATTGCTACTACCATTGGTACTCCATACTTTTGCACATTTTCAATATGTTTTCCTAGATTTTCTAAACCGTCCTCTAAAGCAGTCAAATCTTCTTCTTCTAACTTATCTTTAGCAGCACCACCATGAAGCTTCAATGCTCTTGCCGTAGCTACTAAAACCACAGCATCTGGTTCTAAATCAGCAAATCTACACTTAATATTAAAGAATTTCTCTGCCCCTAAATCCGCTCCAAAACCTGCTTCAGTTACTACATAATCAGAAGTGTATAAAGCTAATTTAGTAGCCATAATACTATTACAACCATGAGCAATATTAGCAAATGGACCCCCATGAATAAATGCAGGTGTGTTCTCTAGAGTCTGTACTAAATTAGGTTTAATTGCATCTTTTAATAAAGCAGCCATCGCTCCTTCTATATTCAAATCCTGAGCTGTAACTGCTTGACCATCATATGTATAAGCCACAATTATTTTTCCTAAACGCTCTTTCAAATCAAGGATATCTTCTGCTAAACATAAAATTGCCATAACTTCTGAAGCAACAGTAATCATATAACCATCTTCACGAGTTTGACCATTTTTGCTACCGCCCAATCCAACAACTACATTCCTAAGAACACGATCATTCATGTCCACCACTCTTTTAAACAAAATTTGATCAGGGTCAATCTCTAGCTGATTCCCCTGTTTAATATGATTATCAATTGTAGCAGATAATAAATTATTAGCAATTCCAATGGCATGGATATCACCTGTGAAATGAAGATTAATATCTTCCATTGGTACAACTTGAGAATATCCTCCTCCTGCTGCCCCTCCTTTAATTCCCATACAAGGACCTAAAGAAGGTTCACGCAAAGCAACTGCTGTTTGCTTATCTAATTGATTCAGTGCTTGGCCCAAACCTACAGTAGTAGTAGATTTCCCTTCTCCTGCTGGAGTAGGATTAATTGCTGTAGTTAAAATTAATTTACCTGCTTCTTTTTCTTCTAATAACCTTTGATAAGTTTCCACTTTTATTTTAGCTTTATAATCACCATATAATTCAATATCATCAGTTCCCAATCCTAACTTTTGCGCTACATCCTTAATTAAATCTAATTCTGCTTCTTGAGCAATTTTAATATCATCTTTCATTTTTCGATTAGCCCCCCTCTAATTATATTTTAAAGTTGTTAAAATATTATTTCTATAAATTAAAAAGCCGCCCACGCAGATAAAAATACTATCTGCCTAGGCGACTAACTACAACACCACACTATATTTCACTATGGTTTATTCCATATTCCCCGCCAGTCATATAGTGTTTAATATTTTTTTATTCTTCTACTTCTTCTTCTGGTTTAGAAGTTCCTGGATCCTTTGAAATATTACTTTCTTTCTCCTCATCAATTTCTTCATCATCATAAAATCCTGGTTTATGATTACTAATAATTTCTTTAATATCATCTTTTTCTAAGGTTTCTTCTTCTTTTAAACGAGCTACCATTTCTTCAACCATATCTTGGTTGTCCTCTAAAACATCAATAGCTCTTTGATATGCTCCTTCTACGATATTCTTAATTTCCATATCGATATCAGAAGCAACTTCTTCACTATAATTCCTGCTTTTAGAAATATCTCGTCCTAAAAATACCTGGTCCGTATTCTTTTGACCTAAAGTTAAAGGTCCTAATTTATCACTCATACCATAATCTGTTACCATACTACGAGCTATTTTAGTTGCTCGTTCTAAATCATTTTGAGCTCCTGTACTTATATCATCTAAGAAAATCAGTTCTGCTACTCTACCACCTAACAAAGTAGTGATTTTGTCTCTAAGTTCTCCTTTAGTGATAAAGTCTTTATCCTCTTCTGGCAAATTAATAGTAAACCCACCAGCTCTACCTCGAGGAATAATCGTTACTTTATGCGTTGGATCAGAATGATCTAATAACTCTCCTAATAATGCATGACCTGTTTCATGATAAGAAACTATATTTTTTTCTTTCTCACTAATTACTTTACTTTCCCTCTTCGGTCCAGCGATTACACGGTCAATTGCATCATCAAATTCCAACATTGAAATATTTTTTTTATCTCTTCTAGCAGCTAAAATAGCCGCTTCATTAGCTAAATTCTCCATATCAGCACCTGTAAATCCAGGAGTACGTCTTGCTAAAACCTCCACATCTACATCATCTTCTAGAGGCTTATCTTTAATATGAATTTCTAAAATCCCTTTTCGAGCTCTAAAATCAGGTTTATCAACTATGATCTGTCTATCAAATCTTCCTGGTCTTAATAATGCTGGGTCTAAAACATCAGGTCTATTAGTAGCAGCCATTAAAATTATACCTTCATTTGGCTCAAAACCATCCATTTCTACTAATAACTGGTTTAAAGTTTGTTCACGTTCATCATTACCTCCACCTACACCAGCACCTCTTTGACGTCCAACAGCATCTAATTCATCAATAAAGATAATACAAGGTGCGTTCTTCTTCCCCTGTTCAAATAAATCTCTAACTCGCGAAGCACCAACACCAACAAACATTTCTACAAAATCAGAACCACTAATAAAGAAAAATGGAACTCCTGCTTCTCCAGCAACAGCCTTAGCCATTAATGTTTTACCAGTCCCTGGAGGCCCTAATAACAGCACACCTTTTGGTATCTCTGCCCCTACTTTTGTAAACTTCTCTGGGCTCTTTAAAAATTCTACTACTTCTGTTAATTCTTCTTTTACTTCTTCATAGTTAGCTACATCATCAAAAGTAACTTTATTATCTTCATTTTCTTCATGTAACTTAGCTTTGTTTTTACCAAAAGACATCATCTTACTGCCGCCGCCCTGCATTTTATTCATAATAAACATCAAAGCAGCAATTAAAATAACTGTAGGTAATAGATAAGCAAATAATCCAGTCCACCATGGTGGTTCAGGTTCAGGTTCAGTTTTAATCTCAACTTCATTCTCTCTAAGCAGCGTTTCTATCTTATCTATTGTTCCAGGGATATTTATTTCAAACTGTTTATCAGCTTCTGTAGTTCCCTTAACTACCTCTTGTCCTACTATTGTTGCTTCCTTAATTTTATTTTTTTCTACCTGCTCAATAAATCCACTATAATCTAATTTTTCCTGTGATTGATTAGGCACAATAACATATTGAGCTATTAAAACACCTATCGCAATGATAATTAAATAAAATCCTATACTTTTAGAAAATTTCTTCAACTAATAATCCTCCTTCCTGATAAATCACACCTGCATTTTTTGCAAATAATTAGCAACTTTACAAGTTAGTATTATATCACAATTTATTAATTGTAGCAAATATACTATTCTTCTTGATATAGTTCTGATTTAGGAACAAAAATATAAGGGACATTTCGATATTTTTCATCATAATCCAAACCATAACCTACTACAAATTTATTAGGGATTTCGAATCCATTCCAATCTACTTGTACTTGTTTTTCTGTCCTACGCTCTGGTTTATCAAGCAGTGTACATATTTTTATACTAGCTGGACTTCTAGTCTCTAACATTTTAACTACATGCTTAAGTGTTAGCCCAGTATCAATTATATCTTCTATAATTAAAACATCTTTGCCTTCAATGCTTTCTTCTAAATCTTTAATAATTCTTACATCCCCTGTTGTTTCAGTACCCCCTTCATAACTCGTTACATCCATAAAATCTAAAACTACAGGCAAATTTATATGGCGTGCTAAATCAGCCATAAACATAAATGCCCCCCGCAAAATACATACCATTATAATATCATCACTTTTATCATATTCTGCAGTAATTTCTTCCCCTAAAACTTTAATTCTAGATTCTAATTCTTCTTCATCTATTAAAATTTCTTCAGTAATTCCTTTAACCATTATTAGTCCTCCTCTAACTCAATAATCTCTATCATTAGAATGTTTTCTGTTTGATTAGTCACTTTGTATTTATCATCAATCCTTAGTTTGCCTAAGTAGAATATGTTTTGCTTAGCTGTAGTAAACACAGGAATCTGATCTCGTTTAAAAAGAGGTATTTTTTCATCAATTAAAAAATCTTTGACCTTTTTAGTCCCTGACATGCCTAAAGGTTGAAAAGAATCTCCTTTTTTTCTCTGTCTTACATAAAATTCTTTTCCTACTTGTTCTAAATCAAAAAAAGATTTTTCTGTTTCTGCTACTTCCTGCTGCCAAGGATAATCATTTGCTATAACTTCTGAATTAATTACTAAACCTAATTCCGGCATTTCTAATTGTTCCCCAACTGTTAACTGATAACTAAAAAAATCCACTTCCTCATTTTCTTTAGCTAACATAAAAATAATCTGCCCATAATTAAATCTAACAATAATTCCTTCAGGCAAATCAATCTCAATCCCTGTTTTATTCTGAGCAATCACATCTAAAACTTCTTGAATATTATTGAAATATAGATCTTTATAAGTGCCTGTTAATTTTTTAAATAACAACCTAATCATTCTACGTTGAATTGCTAAATCTAGTTCTAAAAATTTTTGGTGATCAATAATCAATTTATTTTCTGCTTTACTTATGACTATTTTAGAGAAAAATTGTTTAGTCTGCTCTGTCATAAAGTCATCTTCTACTCTAAAAACTTCAGCCATCTGCTTTAAATTCTTAATTAAATTATCATTATATTCTGTTCTTAAGCGCGGTAACAAACTTAAACGAATTTTATTTCTTAAACATATTTCTTCCTGATTGGTGCGATCAACTCTCCAAGATAAATTATTTTCAATACAGTATTGTTTTATTTTATTTTTTTCAACCTCAATTAAAGGTCTAATAACTTTATTATTATACGGTTTGATTCCACCTAAGCCTTTTAATCCTGCTCCACGCAAAAAATTCATTATTATAGTTTCTGCCTGATCATTAACATGATGACCTACAGCTAATTTATCAAATCCTAACCTATCAATTAGCTCATAAAAAAAATTATATCTAACCTGCCGTGCTGCATTTTCTAAAGATAAGTTATTCTCTTGCTGATATTGCTTTACATCACATTCCTTAATTGTAATTGGAATATTAAACTCACTGGCAAACTCATTAACAAATCTAGCATCAGACTTTGACTCTACACCACGCAGTTGGTGATCTAGATGAGCAATATGTAGTTCTAAATCATATTTCTCCTGCAGTTGCTTTAAAATATGAGCTACAGCAATTGAATCAGGACCCCCTGATACTCCAATTACAATTTTTTCTTTCTTTTTAATTAAATCATATTTGTTTATAGTAGCTTCAACTTTAGAAAACAATCCCATGATATCTAGCTCCTCATTAATTAATCTCCCCCCAAAACTGTCCCTTTTTAATTAATTTTTATTATATCTTAACATTTATCTACTTTAATTACAAGTACGGTCATATCATCATTGCTATTGCTGTTCTGCTGAGCTTTTTGCAAAATATATTGAGCTAATGAAGTAGGATCATCAATTAAATTATTTTTTAATAATTTAATTATCCACTCTTCTTTAATAGTTAAATTGGGATTGCTCTCTAAAATTCCATCAGTAATCATAATTATGAAATCTCCATCATATAACTGTAAACAACTAGGTTCAACCTCAATCTGATTTAAAATTCCAGCAGGCAAAGTAGTTGATTTAACCATATTTACTTCTTGGTCTCGTTTGATAAAGCTAGAAACAGAACCCACTTTAGCAAACTGTGCTTTAGCAGTTATTAAATCAACACTCAGCAAATCAATGGTAGCAAAATTTTCTTCTACTGATCTAATGCCTAATATTGAATTAATTGTTCTTAATGCAGAATCATAACTTAAACCTGACTGAATCATATTTTTTAATAAGGTAACTGCCCCTTTGCTCTCTTGAAAAGCAGAGGCACCAATTCCCATTCCATCACTTAAAATTGCAATGAACTTTTCTTCCTTTAATCTGAAAAAAGCATAATTGTCTCCAGAAATTTCTTCATCTGAGCTTGCTACTGCTACTCCCGTAGTAAAACTATATTTTGGCCCTGGTGACAGTTGACAGATACAACTAGAGTTCCCTAATTCTTCGCCGCATTCATTCCACGTTAAAGCTAAACTATATCCTAATTTATTATTAAGCAGGGGCATCATTTTTTTGATACAATCTTTTTTGCCAGCACAACTCTTCTTTCTAATTGTAAATTCTAATTGTTCATCATTATAATTAGTAACAGAAATCTCATTAATTATTAAACCTGCATCCATTAAAATCGAATATGCTTTTTCCTTTACTTTATCTTCAGGTTTCACATTAATAGTCAATTCAGAAGCTAAATCATCCATTACTTCTGCCATTCCAGCTAATTGCTCTAATAATATCTTTTTATTATCTTCTAATTTAGTTTCCCAATAAGAATTCAATTCATACATTTTTACAAATTGATTTATAGTAGTTGTTAGTCTTATTTTTCTAGAACAGCTAACCTGCATTATTCGGTCTAAAGTTTTAACCTCAATTTCACCTCTGTTTTCTGCAATCGCTAATAATTTAAACATACTTTGATAGGTGTCATTAAAAGACTGCTGCCAACAAGATTGATATAAATCACATTTTTTACAAGCTTTATCAGTAATTAAATCTAAGAAAACCCCTATGTTTCTATTCTTCTTTTGGTAAACAGGTGCTACTTCATTAAAAGCAATTGACAGCTCACGAAACAAGTGTGAAAACCGTTTAATTCGTTGATTAATAAAAGAATTCAGATTTCTATCTTCTAGTTTATTAGCAGCCTGCTGCTTAAAATTAAATAAACTAAAATAAGAAATTATACTTTCAGGCGTTAGAAGTAATAAACTAGCAGCTATTAAACTTTCTTTTACTAATGCTATAATATATCCAGGTTCACTTAAAAATATTATGTAAATCAAAGTACTAGCAACAAAACCTAAACCTACTCCAATTTTTCCTTGTTTACTAAAACTACCTGCAATAACACCTGCTAAAGCATAATTACCAACTAAAGGCATTAACTCTAAGTGCGACAAGCTATAAAATACTCCTGTTAAAACTCCTGTTATACTAGCCACTGTAGATCCTCCAGTCAAAGCTAATAACATAATTAAATAAGAACTAAGCAATCGCAGCATATTAACACCAAAAACGTTTTTAATGGCTAAATCACTAATGAACAAACTAAAAATCAATACCACAATTAACAAACCTATCAGTGTATTATCTTTTTTTTCACTAAAATAACCTAATAACTCTCTAATCGTCCTTACAATTAATAATACTAACAAAAAGACCATTACTACTTCTGCCACTAGTACAATACTATTATCTTGAATAAATAAATAATATTTTAACAATTTAAATACTAAAAATAAAGCTGCTGTTAATAAAGAATAATAAATAGTTTTAATTTCTTTTGAAATATAATTACTAGTAAAAACCCAAAGCAGTAAACTTGTTAATAGATAACCACTACTTTCTAAACCTAAATAACTAAAATATCCTAAATTAATTGCTAAAAAAATTAAGGCTACTTTTTTAACTGTAATTAAATCTTTATTATAAAAATAAAGAATAATACTAAAATAACTAATACCAAAAGGCATTAAACCATTCAAAATATTTCCTCGTCCTAATAAGAAACCTAATCCGCTTAAGCAAATAGTTAAAACAGGAACATTTTTTATTAACCTTCCTAATCCTTTTTTCTCTTCTTCTTGTTCTAAACTATCCTTCCTCTGATAAATCGGCAAATCTATTCCTTTCATAATAAACCACCCCTTTTTTAGAATATTGTATAACGCAATTATATTATACAATATTTTCCAGGTGGTGTCTGTCGAAAAAGAGAGAGTGCCGTTATTTATTTTTAGACAAATAATTTATTCAAAAACAAAAAATAAAAAAACACCCTCTATTAGGTGTTTAAAAGATAAATTATTAAATTGGTAGCGGCGGAGGGGATCGAACCCCCGACTCTGCGGGTATGAACCGCATGCTCTAGCCAGCTGAGCTACGCCGCCAAATTATATAATTGAAAGTTTATAAGTTAATGGTTGCGGGGATTGGATTCGAACCAATGACCTCCGGGTTATGAGCCCGACGAGCTACCAACTGCTCTACCCCGCGTCAATATTATACTCTTTTGATATTAAAATGGTGCCGGAGGTCGGATTCGAACCGACACGGGTATGAAAGCCCACCGGATTTTAAGTCCGATGCGTCTGCCAATTCCGCCACTCCGGCAATATTTTTTTTGCCCCTCTTTATCAAGCGACAGTTAGTATTATAGTACAAGACTTGAACTTAGTCAATCTCAAAAAATAGGTTGTAGGTCTATTAAAACAAATTATAATCTTTATACTTTTAAATGCTTCCGTTAAGACCATTGTTTAAATTATTATAAATAATCCCTTCCAAAATTCCAAAGTCACTAACTATCAATTTTCTCAAACTACAGTATTCCATAATTGCTATCACAATTACTATCCCCGCAATAATAATATCTGCTCTCTGTTCCTGCAAACCTACTACTTTTTTACGCTCCTGCAGTGATAATCCTGCTAAATAATCAAAAATTTCATTAATAGTTTTTAGATCTAATTCATAATTTTGAATTTTTTGCGGCTGATAAGTATCTAATTCCTGCTCAATGGCAGCTAAAGTAGTAATAGTTCCACCTACTCCTAATAATATCTGCGGCTCTTTAACTGCTAACACAGCTTTTATTTTCTCTTTTGCTTCATCCTGCATAGCTTCTATATTTTCTCCATGACTCTCCTTTAATCTAACTGCACCTAAATTAATACTATTATATTCGGTAACACCACTAACAGTGCCAAAAATAAATTCAGTACTTCCACCGCCTATATCTATAGCTAACATATTATCTTCATTTTTTTCTACTCCCTTTACAATACCTAAATAGGATAATCGGGCCTCTTCTAATCCTTCAATTACATCAATTTTAATCCCACTCTCTTCCTTAACTCTTTTTAAAAATTCATCTTTATTGTCAGCATCTCTAATAGCACTAGTAGCTACTGCTCTATAATCAGCTTGATACTGTTCTATTAACTCTCTATACTCTTTTAAAACTTTAATGGCCCTCTTTTGCGCCTTGAGGTTTATCCTCCCATTATTGAGCCCCTCACCTAAACGAGGCACTCTTAATTCGTTAACTAGTTTATCCAATGAACCGTCTTGATATTCAGCAATTAGTAACCTAATTGAGTTGGTCCCAATATCAATAGCAGCAAATTTCATGGTTAGCCCTCCACTTCACATTTTTTTTGACAATTATCAGGCAGCCCTTTAGAATAGTTAGTTTCTAATAATTGTTCTACTAGTTCACCAACTGGATTATTGGCATCTACTAAATAATGCGCATAATGAGTATGCAGGCATTTAATACCAGCAAAATCCATTATCCCACCTACTCCAGATTCTTTAATTACTCGATACTGTCCCTCGTTTTTATCTTTAAGTTCTTCTAATTGTTCACTACTCATCAAATTAGTTCTGTAAGTTGCATAATCTTGATGAGCCTGCTTTAAACGAGATTTTAATTTTAAATCCTGGTCAATTTTTTCTTTTATCGTTCTAACAAATCCCTGATCTTCTAATTTAGCTATGCGATAATTTAATTCTGGGCAAGAGAGCCAAAAAGTAGTCGGGAAAATATTGTCACTATCATTTAAAATTGGTGCTGTAACAAAAACCTGAGGAAAACCAGCACTGCACTTGACAACAATCTCTACTATATTTCTCGGTGTCCTCCCTAATTGTTTCTGCAACACTTGCTTATCTTGTTTTGAAACCATCTCTATCTCCTTTCTGCCAAAATAATACAACAAAACACCCCCAAAAATGAGGGTGTTTTACAAACTAGCCATATATATTTATTAACGACCTGTTTTATTCTCTAAATTTTGCTGCAAATCCTGCTGTCGTTCTTTACTTTCTTTCATAAAATCAGACATCATATCATCAAACGATTTCTTAGGGGCTTTAGTAAACTTATCTTTTTTATTATTTTCAGATAATTGCTTAATAGACAGACCAATTTTACCATCATCATCAATAGAGATAACTTTAACCTTGACTGTTTCTCTTTCTGATAAATAATTACCAACCTCTTTTACATAAGTATCAGCCACTTCAGAAATGTGAACTAGTCCTGTTTCACCCCCATCTAATTCAACAAAGGCTCCAAAATTCGTAATCCCCGTCACTACACCTTCTACAATGTTACCAACTTCAATTGACATACTTAAAAAATTCCTCCTCATAGATTTTATGATTGCATTAATTGCTTACATTATACTATATCCACTATTATGTGTCAACTAAACTAAAAATCTTTAGACAGAGCTATTCTTTTGCGCTGTCTATCTATTTTTAATATCTTCACCTTAATTATATCACCAATTGCTACAAAATCCAAGGGATCTTCTACATATTCTGAACTAAGCTCTGAAATATGCACTAATCCATCTTCTTTAACTCCAATATCTACAAAAGCACCAAAATCTACTACATTTTTTACAGTTCCATAAACAATCTGTCCTTCTTTTAAATCTTCTAATTTAAGTATATCGTCTCTAAAAATAGGTTTAGGCAAATCTGCACGAGGGTCTCGTCCCGGTCGTAGTAAGGCTTTTTTTATATCCTGCAGAGTGGGATATCCTACTTCAAAATCATTCACTAACTTTTTAATATCTAATTTTTTAAGCTGCTTTTTTAAATCACTTATTTTATCTTCTTCTAATAAAGAATTAATATTATGATTAATTTCAGACAATAGTTCTTCTGTCACTTGATATGATTCTGGATGAATTGGGGTTTTATCTAAGGGGTTATCTCCTTCTCTGATTCTTAAAAACCCTGCAGCTTGAGTAAAAGTTTTAGGACCAATCCCATAAACATCTTTTAGCTGCTGTCGATTTTCAAACTTCCCATGTTCTCTACGGTAAGCAATAATTTTTCCTGCCACCCCAGAACTAAGACCAGAGACATACTCTAGCAATGATTTAGAAGCGGTATTTAAATCAACTCCTACATGATGGACAACTGATTCTACCACTGTAGTTAAGGACTCTTTTAAGCTGGAAGAATCAACATCATGCTGATACATACCTATCCCTAAATGCTGAGGATCTATTTTCACTAACTCAGCTAATGGATCCTGCAGTCGGCGTCCAATTGAAGCAGCCCCCCGCATAGCAACATCTAAATCTGGAAACTCTTCTCTAGCCACTTCGGAAGCTGAATAAATAGAAGCTCCAGCTTCATCTACAATAATATATTCTAATTTTCTATCTATATCAGCTATTAACTCTGCTAATAGTTCTTCCGTTTCTCGACAAGCCGTCCCATTACCAATACAAATTACATTAATATCATATTTCTCAACTAATTCTTGTAGTGAATCTTTGGCTTTATTCCACCCTGATTCAGAATTGTGAGGATAAATCACAGTAGTAGCTAACAAATCTCCTACTTCATCAACTGCAGCTACTTTACATCCGGTTCTAAAACCAGGATCAATCGCTATTACTCGTGTATCAGGCAGTGGAGCTTGTAATAATAAATTATTTAAATTTTCTGCAAAAACTTCAATAGCATGTTCTTCAGCAACAGCAGTTAACTTATTTCTAACTTCTCTTTCCACAGCTGGAAATAACAATCGCTTATATCCATCTTCAATTGCTTCTTGTAATTGCTCTTTAAATTTAAATTCTGCTGCAATAAACTTATCTTCTAATCTAGTAATTATTTCTTTATCCTTACTAATTACTTTAACCTGTAATATATCCTCTTCTTCACCACGATTAATAGCTAAAGTTTGATGCGGCTTAACCTTAGAAATCAATTCTTGATAATCATAATAAACTTCATAGTCACTACTCTCATCAACTTTAGCAGTGCTGGTTAATTTGCCTTGTTTAAAAGTAGTTTCTCGCGCTAATTTTCTGCTGGCGGGATCATGTGCCACATGCGCTGCAATTATATCTCTAGCACCTTCTAAAACATCTGCCACTGTTTCTACTTCTTGCTCTAAGTTAATGAATTGCTCGGCAAAATTAGTTAAAGATTCTATATTTTGTTCCTGCTGTAGCAAAAAATCTGCTACTGGTTCTAACCCTTTCTCCTTAGCTTTATAAGCCCTCGTTCTTCTTTTCTGTTTATAAGGTCGATATAAATCCTCTACTTGCTGTAGTTTAGTAGCTTTTTTTATTTTCTGCTCTAACTCTACTGTCAATTTATCCTGCTCAGCAATAGCATTAAGAACTGTTTCTTTGCGTTCTTCTAAATCTTTTAAATATTGAAATCTGTCAGCTAATTCTCGTAACTGTACTTCATCTAAGTTGCCTGTAGCCTCTTTTCTATATCTAGCTATAAAAGGAATTGTATTATCATCTTCTAACAAATCAATAGTGCTACTTACTTGTCCAACTTTTAAATCTAATTCTTTAGCTAATTGTTTTGTAAAATCTATGCTCACTTTAGTTCCTCCTGTTCTTCTACTATCACATATAATAACTCATTTTCTTTAACTAAGCCTAAATCTTTTCTAGCAATTTCTTCAATAGATTGATTAGAATTAATGTATTCTACCTTTTCTTTTAAACCCTTTGTTTTAGTATTCAATCTACTAATATCTTTATTCAATTTATCCATTTTTGCTTCTAATTTATCAATTTCTTGATGTCCCTGATATAAATTTAAGAATATATTAAAAATAAATAACAGAATTACTCCTAACACTAGAACCGTAATTAACCTCTTAACTGTTTTTTTAGTATCTACCTGTTCTTCTTTAGGCATAGCTTAAAACCTCGCTTTCAATTAACTGTATTCTTTAATTTTAAATATATTTTAATAATAAAATCAATTATTTTATTTAAAATAATAATTACACTAGTGCTTATAGTTAAATAATAAAAAAACACTCCACTAATTATTCCTAAAAATACATACCATCTTAACTGCCCACCATTAATTCTAATCAACCTATAAAAAGCAATACTAGCAAATAATAAAAAAGATAAAAAATCAAATAAGCTAATTAAATAAATTGAAAATTTAAATTCTGCTATCAAAACCCGATAAAAATCAAATATAACAGCAATTATTATCCCTACTAATATCATATTCAAAAAGGTAAAAAATTGCAAATAAGAAAAGGCGATTCCAACCCCCTCCCCACATATTTACTTAAATAACCGCTTTAAAAAACCCTCAGCCTTACTAACTTGGTCATACTTAAATTCAGCCACTTCACCTTTAATAATTAATTCTCCATCATCTAAATCTAAATGCTGCATCTTTAAATCAAGTCCATTAATAATTAAATCTCCGAGCTTTGTTTCTAATCTAACTTTAGATTCATCAAAATCTATCACTTCTATTACTCCTGACAGTTCCAATAATTCTCGATTAAACAATTTTAAATTTTGCTCTTTATTCTCACTCATTATAATCCCTCCAGGCAAAAATAACTGTCTTACTGTTCAATGTTCAACTGCTTAACTGCCCCCTCCATGCCGCCTCATTCTCTCTACTTAAAGCTAAGCAAGTACCTAATCCACATGCATTCTTTTGATCTTAATTGCCTACTTTCTTATAATATATTTATGTTCTTAACTAAATTAGTATTAATATTAATTTAAAAAAGAGACCTCCCACTTGAAGGTCTCTTTTAAACTTGATTTATAATTAAATTACAGCCTCTTCTGTTTCAGCATCAAAAATATGCAGTTTATTTAGATCAACGGCAAATTTCATTTTATCTCCAACTTCAGCATCACTATTTACATCTACTATTGCTACAATACTTTCTTCAGCATCTAAGTCAAGATATAGATTGATTTCAGAACCCATAGGTTCTACCACTTCTACTTCAGCTTCAATTGAATTAGCTTCACTATATTCTTGGTCATCATTAACTTCTGGGTCTAAAATGTTTTCAGGGCGAATTCCTAATACTATTTCTTGGTTAATGTATTCTTTTGCTTTAGAAACCATCTGCTTAGGAATTACTAATTCAAAATCACCTTTACCCACTAATACTAAATCATTTCCCCGTTCTTCAATGGTAGCCTTTAAAAAGTTCATTGATGGACTACCAATAAAACCACCTACAAACATATTATTCGGCTTACTATAAAGACTAATTGGATCATCAATCTGCTGCACTATCCCGTCTTTTAGAACAACAATTCTATCTGCTAAAGTCATAGCCTCAACTTGGTCATGGGTTACATAAATAGTTGTAGTCTGTAATCTTTCATGTAATTTACTCAATTCTGCTCTCATCTGCACTCTTAATTTAGCATCTAAATTCGATAAAGGCTCATCCATCAAAAATACTTTAGGTTCACGTACAATAGCTCTCCCCATAGCCACACGCTGTCTTTGTCCTCCAGATAACTCTTTAGGCTTCCTATCTAATAAAGGTTCAATACTAAGTATTTTTGCAGCATCATTTACTCTTTTCTCTATTAATTCTGGATCAAACTTTCTTAATTTTAATCCAAAGGCCATATTATCATAGACATTCATATGAGGATATAAAGCATAATTCTGAAACACCATAGCAATATCTCTATCTTTAGGTTCTACATCATTTACTAATTCATCTCCAATATATAGCTCTCCACTAGTAATCTCTTCTAAACCAGCAATCATTCTTAAAGTAGTCGATTTCCCACATCCTGATGGTCCTACTAGCACCACAAATTCTTCATCCTTGACATCAACGTTGGCATCTTTTACTGCTGTAACATCTCCTTCATCATTGCTCCTATAGACTTTAGTAATATCATTCAAAGTTACCTTAGCCATTTAAAAAGACCTCCCTTTATTATTTTCAAGTTGACTCTCTAATAATTAATTTACTTTCTAAAATTTCAATCTCTGGACTAAAATCTTCATCATTAATTATAGCTAATAATTTTTTAGCAGATTTTCTTCCTAACTGCTGCATCGGTCTACTAACTGTAGTTAACGGTGGGTCTATTATAGAAGTTATAATTGTATCATCATAACCTGCTACAGCAATATCTTGAGGGATAAAGCAGCCCCCCATTTTAACTGCCTCTACCACACCAACAGCAATTAAATCATTAGCTGCAAAAATAGCTTGCGGTGGATTTTCTAAATCCATCAATTCTAAAAAACCTTGATATCCTCCTTCTCTAGACCAGGACATATTTAAAACTAAATCTGAATTATACTCAACACCCGCTTTTTTTAATGCTCGTTTATAACCTTGTAACCTATTTTGAGACTGCCAACTATTGTCAGGGCCAAGTAGTAAAGCAATTTCCGAATAACCTTTTTCTAAAAGATGCTTTGTGATTTTAAAAGAACCACTAGTATCATCAATAATTACCGAAGGTAGAGAAACTTCTTCTACTAAGCGATTAGCAAGAACTATAGGATAATCGCTTAAACCCAACTTAACAATTTCATTATTTGCTAATCCACCACCTAAAAAAATCATACCGGCAACTTTATTGCTTTTTAACCATTTGATATAGTTCTCTTCTTGCTCTCTATCTTCATCTGTATTACAGACAATAACCTGGTAGCCATGCTTAGTAGCATAATCTTGTACACCTCTAGCTACATCAGAATAAAAAAGACTAGAAATATCAGGTAATAACAGCCCAATTACATTAGTTTCTTGTTTGGCTAAATTTTGGGCCAAACGATTCAGTTGAAAATTACGTTCTTGAGCTACTTTTAGTATTTCAGTTCGTGTTTCTTCCCCTACCCCTGGTTTATTATTGATAGCTCGAGAAACTGTTGATTCAGAAACTCCAACAATTTCAGCAATATCTTTCATCGTAATGCTCATGCTAGTTTAAAGCTCCTTTGCAAGATTTACTCAAGCGCTTGAGTAAATCTTAAAATTAATAACACACAAAAGTGTGCCTCCTAAATAAATATTTATCTTATTAAATTATATTATTTATATATTCTATTTTAATTGTAGCAAATATCTGTTCAAAAAGCAAGAAAAAACAGGTTTGCAGAATTCTGCAAACCTGTTTTAAAATTACTCTACTAGATTCATCACTGCTTTTTTAACTTCTTCTAATTTATTTTCAGCCTTTTCTGCACTATCTCCTACCACAGAGAAGTAGAACTTAATTTTAGGCTCAGTACCCGATGGCCTAACTGTAACTAAGGTCTTATCTGCTAATTCAAACTGTAGTACATTAGATTCTGGTAAATCAAGTTCACTTTCTGCTCCAGTTTCTAAATCATAACTCTTTCCTACTAAGTAATCTTTCTTAACTACTACCTGCTGCCCATTAATTTCTTGGGGACTATTTTCTCTTAAATCAGCTAACATAGCATTGATTTTTTCCTGCCCTTCTTTCCCCGGCATTCTAATCGATTCTAAATCTGCTTTATAATAACCATACTCTTCATACATCCGCATTAATTCTTCATAAATTGAACTTCCCTGCGCTTTATAATAAGCAGCCATTTCAGCAATTAACATTGCTGCTCCTACAGCATCTTTATCACGAGCATGAGTTCCGTATAAATATCCATAACTTTCTTCAAAACCAAAGATATATTCTTTGTCATATTTGCCTGCTTTAAATTCTTTTATCTTTTCACCAATATATTTAAATCCAGTTAAAGTATTCATCACATCTAACCCATATTTTTCAGCAATTGGATTAATCATTTCTGTAGTTACAATCGTCTTAATAATTGTAGCTCCATCAGGAATTTCTTCTAAAGAATTAACTATATACTCAGTTAATAACACACCTACTTGATTACCATTTAAAAATTTCCATTGCTCCTGCTTATCCTTAACTGCAATCCCAACTCGATCAGCATCAGGATCATTAGCCATCATTAATTCAGCATCATTTTCTGCAGCCAAATCTTTAGCTAAATCAAATACTGCTGGTTCTTCAGGATTAGGATACTCAACAGTAGAAAAGTCTTCATCAGGCTGTTCCTGCTCAGATACCACATGAACATTTTTAAATCCTAGTTCATCAAGAACCCGCTGCACCATTACATTTCCAGTCCCATGTAACGGAGTATAAACAATATTAAGGTCTTCTGTTACTTCTTTAATTACTTCAGGATTTAATGATAAATCCTTTAAAGTTTTAATATATTTATCATCTAAACTAGTATCAATAATCTCAAATAAATCCTGCTCTTTAGCTTCTGCTTTAGATATGGTTTGAACTTCATTGAAATCAGTAATAGCATTGACCTCAGCAATAATTCCTTTATCATGAGGTGCAACTACTTGTGCTCCATCATCCCAATAAACTTTATAACCATTATACTCTGGTGGATTATGACTTGCAGTTACCATAATCCCAGCAGTTGTATCTAATTCCCGAACTGCATAAGAAAGTTCAGGTGTTGGTCTTAAATCATCAAATAAGTAAGCCTTAATCCCATTAGCAGCTAAAACCAAAGCAGCCTCTGTAGCAAATTCACGAGAGCAGCGTCGATTGTCATGAGAAATAGCTACTCCTTTAGATTTGTCACCATTTTCCTTAATATAATTAGCTAATCCTTGAGTAGACTTGCGAATAGTATATTTATTAACACGATTAGTTCCAGCTCCAATAATGCCTCTCATCCCACCAGTACCAAAATCTAAATCCTTATAAAATCTTTCTTCAATCTCTTCTTCATTATCAGCAATTGCCTTTAATTCTTCTTTGGTTTCCTGGTCAAAATAATCACTAGATAACCATTTTTCATATTCTTCTTGATAGCCCATATTATCCCCCCATTTACTAATAAGATTAATATTAAAATTGATACTCTGTAAAATCAATCCTTTAAACAACAAATTCTAAATTTACAAACAAATCCTTATATTATTATTTTCTCATATTTATCTTTATTAGTCAAAACTAATTAGCCATTA
>JBNJFD010000018.1:0-18827 GCA_051746525.1 Bacillota bacterium
GCCGGGAGATAACATTGAGATGGATGCAGAATTAATTTCTCCAATTGCAATGGATGAAGGATTAAGATTTGCAATTAGAGAAGGAGGAAAAACAGTAGGAGCAGGTGTTGTTACTGAAATTGTTGAGTAATTATAAAATAGAGAAAAAATGAGGAGTGAAGTATCCTCCTCATCTTTTTTCTGCTTTAATTATGTAACCGGGGGTGAAAATAATGGCTGAACAAGCTAGAGAAAAAATTAGAATTAAATTGAAAGCTTATGAACACCAAGTATTAGATGATTCAGCAGCTAAAATTGTTGATACAGCTAAGAAAACAGGAGCAAGCGTTTCGGGACCTGTACCATTACCAACAAAAAAAGAAGTATTTACTATTCTTCGTTCTCCTCATATTAATAGTAATTCAAGAGAACAATTTGAGATGAGAACACATAAAAGATTGATTGATATTAAAGAACCGACACCAAAAACAGTTGATTCTTTAATGAGATTAGATTTGCCTGCTGGTGTTGATATCGAAATTAAATTATAATAGTGGTTGTTGATAAGGAGGTGTATTTAAAGATGAAAGGTATTTTAGGAAAGAAAGTAGGAATGACACAAGTTTTTAAAGAAAATGGAGAAGTTGTTCCAGTAACAGTGGTTAAAGCGGGACCTTGTCCAGTAGTACAAAAGAAAACTGAAGCTGTTGATGGATATGAAGCAGTACAGTTGGGATTTGAAGATGCAAAAGAAGGTAGTGTTACTAAGCCTGAGGCAGGACATTTTGAGAAACATGATGTTGAGCCTAAGAAGTATGTAAAAGAATTTAGAATGGCCGGTGCTGAAGAATTAGAAACTGGAGATGAAGTGACAGTTGAAAATTTTGAAGCGGGAGAGAAAGTTGATGTAATTGGTACTTCTAAAGGAAAAGGTTTTGCAGGTACTGTGAAAAGATGGAATTTTAATACGGGACCAAAAACTCACGGTTCTCGAAATTATAGATTGCCTGGTTCTATTGGGCAAAGTGCTGATCCAGCTAGAGTATTTAAAGGAAAGAAGATGCCAGGAAGAATGGGTCGCGAAAAAGTAACAGTACAAAATTTAGAAGTTGTAAAAGTTGATTCAGAAAAAAACGTTCTATTAATTAAAGGTGGTCTACCAGGACCTAAAAAAGGATTATTAGAAATTAAAGAAACAGTTAAAAAGTAGGTTAAGGGAAAGGAGGAAAAAAGATGCCAGAATTAAATTTGTATAATTCTAATGGAGAAAGTGTAGGGAATGTTACTTTAAATGATGAAGTGTTTGATATTGAAATAAATGAGCATGTTGTTCACGAAGCAGTAACAGCACAATTAGCTGCTAAGCGAGCAGGAACTGCTAAAACAAAAACTCGTTCAGAAGTTAGAGGCGGTGGCCGTAAGCCTTGGAGACAGAAGGGTACTGGTCGAGCTCGACATGGTAGTATTCGATCTCCAATTTGGGTTGGCGGTGGAACTACTTTTGGACCACAGCCGAGAAGTTATGCTAAGAAGTTACCTAAAAAAGTAAAAAAATTAGCTGTTAAATCAGTGTTAACTGATAAAGTGCAAAATGAAGGTTTAATCGTAATTGACAGCCTTAATTTTGAGCAGCCAAAAACTAAAAAAATGGTATCTGTATTAGAGAACTTAGATGCTAATGATCAGAAAGTATTAATTGTTCTAGATAATATTAGTGATAATGTATATAAATCTGCACGAAACATTCCAGGAGTTAGAGTTGTAAATGCTGGTCAAGTAACAGTATATGATGTTTTAAATAGCGATAAAGTTATTTTGCAAGAAGATGCAGTGAGCCAGGTTGAGGAGGTGCTAGTAGTATAATGAACTTAAGAGATGTTATTGTTGAACCTCATATTTCTGAAAAAACAATGATGGATATGGAAGAAGATAATTGGTATACATTTAAAGTTGCTGTTAAAGCAAATAAACCACAGATCAAAAAAGCTGTAGAGAGCATTTTTGATGTATCAGTACAGAAAGTTACTACTTGCCGCATGCCTGGTAAGAAAAGAAGACTAAGATATAAGCAGGGAACAACTTCTGAATGGAAAAAGGCTAGAGTTAAATTAGCTGCAGATGACAATATTGAAATTTTTGAAGGAGTTTAATTTATAAAAGAAGGAGGGAATAAAAATGGCAATTAAAAAATTCAAGCCGACAACTCCATCTAAAAGATATATGACAGTAGATGCTTTTGATGATATTACTACAGACCAGCCAGAAAAATCTTTACTTGCACCTTTAAAAAGAACTGGCGGACGTAATTCTAATGGTCGAGTTACTGTTAGACATCAAGGTGGAGGGCACAAAAGAAGATATCGGGTGATTGATTTTAAAAGAAATAAAGACGGAGTTCCAGCAAAAGTTGCTACAATTGAGTATGACCCAAATCGTTCTGCTAGAATTGCACTATTAAATTATGCTGATGGAGAAAAGAGATATATTATTGCTCCTAGAGGATTAGAAGTGGGAGATAATGTTGTTTCTGGTCCAGATGCTGAGATTGAAAAAGGAAATGCATTACCTTTAGAAGATATTCCAGTAGGTACTGTAATTCATAATGTAGAACTAAAGCCAGGAAAAGGTGGGCAGCTAGCTAGATCAGCTGGTACACAGGCTCAGCTTATGGCTAAAGAAGGAAAGCATGCTCACATTAAGTTACCATCTAGTGAAGTTAGATTAGTAAATGTAAAGTGTAGAGCTACTATTGGTCAAGTTAGTAATGTAGACCATGAAAATATTACTATTGGTAAAGCAGGAAGAAATCGCTGGTTAGGCAAGAAACCTAGTGTTCGTGGTACAGCAATGAACCCTCATGACCATCCGCATGGTGGTGGAGAAGGTAAGAAACCTGCTGGTAGACACCCAGTTACACCTTGGGGTCAATCAACAATGGGTAAAAAGACAAGAAAGCCAAAAGAATCTGATAAATATATTGTTAAGAGTCGTCACGACTCTAAAAAGAAGAGAAAATAATTATTTTTAAGGAGGTATAGGCGTGGCTAAAAAAAATAATCGACCTTTTGTGGAAGAAAAGTTATTAGCTAAGATTCAAAAGATGAATGAAAAAGGCGACAAACAAGTTGTAAAGACTTGGTCACGAAGCTCAACTATTTATCCGCAGATGGTAGGACATACAATTGCTGTTCATGATGGTAAAGAACATGTTCCGGTATATATTACCGAGGAAATGGTTGGCCATAAATTAGGAGAATTTGCTCCAACAAGAAAGTTTACAGGACACGGAAAACACACAGAAAGATCTACAGCACTTAAATAGTTTTAATATAAAGGGGGTAAAACTATGGAAGCAAAAGCTATTGCTAAAGAAGTTCGAATTTCCCCAAGAAAAGCTAGGTTAGTTATTGATTTAGTAAGGGGTAAAGATGTTGCAGAAGCAATTGGAATTTTAAAGAATACACCGAAAAAAGCGTCTGGAATTATAGAGAAGGTTCTTAATTCGGCTATTGCCAATGCTGAGCACAATCATGGTATGATTGCTGATGAGCTTGAAGTTTCTGAAGCATTTGTTGATCAAGGACCAACAATGAAACGTTATAAACCGAGAGCAATGGGACAGGCGAGTCCAATTAATAAAAGAACTAGCCATATTACTATCAAAGTAGCAGAAAAGGAGGGATAATGAATGGGACAAAAAATAAACCCACATGGTTTAAGAGTCGGAGTTATTAAAGATTGGGATGCAAAATGGTATGCTGACCAAGACGAATATGCTGATTTATTACATGAAGATTTAGAAATCAGAGAGCATGTTAAAGATGAAATGTATGAAGCAGGCATTTCAAGAATCGTTATTGAAAGAGCAGCAGATAGAGTTAAATTAGATATTCATACTGCTCGACCAGGAATGGTAATCGGTAAAGGTGGCTCTGAAGTTAATAAACTTCGTGCAGCTTTAGAAGAAATGACTGATAAGAATGTGCAGGTTAATGTAGTAGAGGTGAAAAATCCTGACCAGAATGCGCAGTTAGTTGCTGAAAATGTTGCACAGCAATTAGAAAATAGAGTTTCATTCCGAAGAGCAATGAAACAGTCTTTGAATCGCGCTATGCGTCAAGGCGGAGTAGAAGGTTTTAAAATTGAGTGTGCAGGTAGATTAGGTGGAGCAGATATGGCTCGTACTGAAGGGTATGATGAAGGTAGTGTTCCGCTTCATACTTTAAGAGCTGATATCGATTATGGATTTACAGAAGCTTATACTACTTATGGTAAAATCGGAGTAAAAGTTTGGATTTATAAAGGAGAAGTTCTACCAGAACTTGAGGAAGAAGAATAACAGAAAGGAGGCCAACTAAATGTTAATTCCAAAAAGAGTTAAGCACAGAAAACAACACCGTGGACGCCTTAAAGGAAAGGCAACAAAAGGAACGGAAGTTAGTTTTGGAGAATACGGCCTACAAGCTTTAGAACCAGTATGGATTACAAATCGTCAAATAGAAGCAGCAAGAATTGCTCTTACTAGATATATTAAGCGGGGAGGAAAAGTTTGGGTCAATATTTTCCCTGATAAGCCGGTAACTGCTAAACCTGCTGAAACCAGAATGGGTAGCGGTAAAGGTGAAACTGAAAAGTGGGTTGCTGTTGTTAAACCAGGTCGTGTAATGTTTGAGATTGCAGGTGTGGAAGAAGAAATTGCCCGTGAAGCGATGAGATTAGCTTCTCATAAATTGCCTATTGATACTAAATTTGTAAAGCGGGAAGATATGGGTGGTGACACAGATGAAAGCTAATGAATTAAGAAAGATGACATCAGAGGAATTAGAGCATAAATTGAGTGAATTAAAGGATGAATTATTTAATTTGAGGTTTCAAAATGCTACTGTTCAATTAGAAAACCCAATTAGAATTCGGGAAGTTAAGAAAACTATCGCAAGAGTAAAAACAATTTTAAATGAGCGAAATCTTGGTATTAATCAAGGTTAATTGAGAGGAGGTATAAAATGGCCGCTAACAATCGTAAGGAAAGAACAGGTGAAGTTGTTAGTGATAAAATGGATAAAACTGCTGTAGTAGCAGTTGAACGTAAAGTCCAGCACGATCTATATAAAAGAGTTATTAATAGAACGTCTAGATTTATGGCCCATGATGAAGAGAACGAATGTAAGGTTGGCGATAAAGTAACAATTGTAGAAACTAAGCCAATTAGTAAGAATAAAACATGGAAATTAAAAGAAATTGTACGTAAAGCTAAATAGATAATCAGTTTGAGTTGAAAGGAGGGTTTAGAATGATTCAAGCGGAATCAAGACTAAAGGTAGCCGATAATTCCGGTGCTAGAGAGTTATTATGTGTTAAGGTTCTAGGCGGATCAGGCAAACGATTTGCTTCTGTTGGAGAAGTAATAGTTGCTACAGTTAAAGAAGCTATCCCAGACGGAATGGTAAGCAAAGGTGATGTTGTAAAAGCAGTAATTGTTAGAACTAAAAAAGAAGTTGGTAGAGATGATGGTTCTTATATTGGTTTTGATGAAAATGCTGCTGTAGTTATTAATAATAATAATGAACCAGTGGGAACAAGAATTTTTGGGCCAATTGCTCGTGAGTTAAGAAGTAGAAAGTTCAATAGAATTATTTCTTTAGCGCCAGAAGTACTATAGTTTGTGTTGTAATAGAAGGGAGGTCAAATTATGTCTAACGGCAAATTACACGTAAAAAAAGGTGACAAAGTTAAGGTTACTGCGGGTAAAGATAAAGGAAGAGAAGGTGAAATTCTTAAAGCTTTTCCTGATGACGATAGAGTTGTTGTTGAAGGAGTAAATATAGTTAAAAAACATCAACGACCTACTCAGGATGATCCTCAAGGTGGGATTCAAGAACAAGAGGCACCGGTTCATGTTTCTAATGTTATGTTAGTCTGTAAACATTGTAATGAAGCCTCTCGAACTGGGAAGAAAGTTTTAGATAATGGGGAAAAATCTAGATATTGTAAAAAGTGCGGCGAGATTGTAGATTAGAAGGGAGGATAAGTAAATGAGTGTACTAAAGGAAGAATATCAAGATAAAATCATTCCAGCGTTGATGGAGAAGTTTGACTATAATAATGTAATGGAAGTTCCAGCTTTAGATAAAGTAGTTATTAATATGGGACTTGGAGATGCTCCAGAAAATGCAAATATATTAGATGAAGCAGTAGAAAGTTTACGTGCGATTACTGGTCAAGATCCTGTAATTACTAGAGCTAAAAAATCTGTTGCTAATTTTAAAATTAGAAAAGGAATGCCTGTAGGTTGTAAAGTAACGTTAAGAAAGAATAAGATGTATGAGTTCATATATAAATTAATTAATATTGCTTTACCTCGAGTTCGGGACTTTAGAGGACTACCTACTAAATCTTTTGATGGACGCGGGAATTATTCATTAGGAGTTACGAATTATACTGTTTTTCCTGAAATTGATGTGGAAGAGGTTAGTCAAATTTTAGGGATGGATATTGTAATTGTTACTTCTGCGAAAACAGATGAAGAAGCTAAAGAGTTATTATCGTTAATGAAGATGCCATTTAAAAAGTAATTGAGGAGGTGGCAAAGTGGCTAAAACATCTAAAGTTGAAAAAGCTAATCGGGAACCTAAATATTCAACTCGTGAAGAGAAAAGATGCCGACGTTGTGGAAGACCGAATGGTGTGTTAAGAAGATTTGAATTATGTAGAATTTGTTTTAGAGAGTTAGCTCATGAAGGTAAATTGCCTGGAGTTAAAAAAGCTAGTTGGTAAACTGTGTGCTATAATTTGAAAGGGGGTAAGGTTTGATGACTGATCCAATTGCTGATATGTTAACAAGAATTAGAAACGCTACTCAACTTTCTAAAGATAAAGTAAATATTCCTGCTTCTAATGTGAAAGAAGCTATTGCTGAGCTTTTATCTGAAGAAGGGTTTATTAAAGGATATAAAAGACGTGATGATACTGCACAAGGGTCTTTAGAACTGTTTTTAAAATATGGTTCTAATGATGAGCAAGTAATTACTGGACTGAAAAGAATTAGTAAGCCGGGATTAAGAGTATATGCTGATAAAAGCGAATTGCCTAAAGTATTAGGTGGTTTAGGTGTTGCTGTGATTTCTACATCACAGGGAGTAATGACAGATAAAGAAGCTAGAAAGAATGGTATTGGTGGAGAAGTTCTTTGTTACGTATGGTAAGCAAAAATTGAAGGGGGTGACTTGTTATGTCTCGAATTGGTCATTTGCCAGTTGAGATCCCAGAAAAAGTTGATGTTTCAATCACGGAAGATAATGTGTTAACAGTTAAAGGACCAAAAGGAACTTTGACTGAAGAGCTAGATCCAAGAATGGATATTACAGTTGAAGATGAAGAAATAGTTGTTGTTCGACCAACTGAATCTAAGCAAGATAAATCTTCTCATGGATTAACAAGAAGTTTAGTTGTTAATATGATTGAAGGGGTAACAGCTGGATTTAAAAAAGAATTAGAAATTAATGGTGTTGGATATAGAGCACTTAAAAAAGGAAATAAATTAGAAATTCAAGCTGGTTATTCTCATCCAGTAGTTGTAGAACCAGAAGCAGATATTGAATTTGAAGTTGAAGAGGGTAAGATTATTGTAACAGGTGTTGATAAGCAGTTAGTAGGTCAAGTTGCTGCTAATATTAGAGAAATCAGAAAACCAGAACCATATAATGGTAAAGGTATTAAGTATGTGGATGAGCATATTAGACGAAAAGAAGGTAAAACTAGTTAATTGATAAAGGAGGGATTACAACAATGGGTGAGTTAAGCAAAAGCGAAGCAAGAGAAAGAAGACACCAAAGACTGCGGAATAAAGTAGTAGGTAAGCCCGATCGGCCTCGCTTAAATGTTTATCGAAGTAATAAGCATATTTATGCTCAAGTTATTGATGATTTTGCTGAGAAAACTTTAGTAGCTGCTTCTACTGTTGATACTGAAATAAAAGATGAAATAGAAGTAGGAAGTAATAAGGAAGCTGCTGAAATAGTAGGCGAATATCTTGCTAAAAGAGCTTTGGATAAAGGCATTGAAAAAGTAGTATTTGATCGTGGAGGATTTGATTATCACGGAAGAATAAAAGCTTTGGCAGAATCAGCTCGAGAAAATGGTTTAGAATTTTAATTATAAGGAGGGGAAGAAATGCCAAGAAAACTTATTGATCCCAGTGATTTAGAATTAGAAGAACGGGTTGTTAATATTAGTCGAGTTGCTAAAGTAGTTAAAGGTGGACGTAGATTTAGCTTTAGTACTTTAGTAGTAGTTGGAGATAAGAACGGACATGTAGGAACAGCAATTGGAAAAGCTAATGAAGTTGCAGCTTCTATTAATAAAGGTATTGCAGCAGCGAAAAAGAATTTAGTTAAAATTCCATTGGAAGAAACTACAATTCCACATGAAATTACTGGTGTTTTTGGAGCTGGGCGAGTACTTTTAAAACCTGCTTCAAAAGGTACTGGAGTAATTGCTGGTGGACCAGTTCGTGCTGTTGTTGAGTTAGCTGGAATTAAAGATATTTTAACTAAATCTTTAGGAACAGATAACCCACTTAATGTAGTTAAAGCAGCTATTCAAGGTTTAGATAGCTTAAAGAATGCTGAAAAAGTTGCTGAACTTAGAGGAAAATCCGTTGAAGAATTATTAGGATAATTGATATAAATATATTTTAGGAGGTGAATTTAAATGGAATTACATGATTTGCAACCTGCTAACGGAGCTAAAAAAGATAAAAAAAGAAAAGGTCGTGGAATCGGTTCTGGAAAGGGGAAAACTTCTGGAAAAGGGCATAAAGGTCAGAATGCTCGTTCAGGAGGAGGAACAAGACCAGGTTTTGAAGGAGGGCAAACACCTTTCTTTAAAAGATTTCCAAAGCGAGGATTTTCTAACGCAAAATTTAAAACGGAATATTCTGTTGTTAACGTAGGTGACTTAAATCGTTTTGAAGATGGTTCTAAAGTAACTATTGCTGATTTAAAAGAAGCTGGTTTATTAAAACAGATTAAAGATGGGGTTAAAATCTTAGGCGATGGCGAATTAGAAAAGTCTTTAACTATTGAGGCTCATCAATATAGCCAATCTGCAGTAGAAAAGATTGAGACTGCTGGAGGGAAAGCAGAGGTGATTTAATAAAATGATATCAGCGTTAAAAAATGCCTGGAAGGTAGAGGAACTAAGGAATAAGATTTTGTTTGTATTATTAATGATTGCTGTTTATAGAATTGGAGCTCAGATTCCAGTCCCTGGAATTAATCCTGAAGTTCTGGAAAAGTTTTTTCAAGGTGATGGAGTTTTGGGTTTTTTAAATATGTTTTCTGGTGGAGCTTTAAGTAAATTTACTATTTTTGCAATGAGTATTAGTCCTTATATTACTGCTTCAATTGTGATGCAGTTATTAACAGTAGTTATTCCTAAATTAGAAGAGCTTTCTAAACAAGGTCAAGAAGGAAAGAAAATTATTACTAAATATACCCGTTATGCTACTGTAGTATTAGGATTAATTCAAGGTACAGGTATTACAATGATGATTAGAAATGCCGGTGCAATTGCGAATGATAGTCTATTTAATATAGTTACCATTGTTATTACGCTAACTGCTGGAACAATCTTTTTAATGTGGTTAGGAGAACAAATTACTGATAAAGGGATTGGTAATGGAATTTCAATCATTATTTTTGCTTCAATTATTTCTCGTTTTCCAACGGCTGTAATAAACACCTTTGAAAAATTGCAAGCAGGAGCTATAAACTTTTTCAATGTACTAATTTTTGCGGTTATTGCTGTAGTTGTTATTGCAGTAGTAATTTATATTCAACAGGGCCAACGAAAAGTTCCAGTACAATATTCTAAAAGAGTTGTTGGAAGAAAGGTTTATGGGGGACGATCAACTCATATTCCAATGAAAGTTAATCAAGCTGGGGTAATTCCTGTAATCTTTGCATCGTCAGTATTGTTATTCCCAGCAACTATTGCACGGTTTATTCAACATGATTGGGCTCAAGCAATATCTGAATCTTTAACTCCTGGCTCGCCATTATATTTGGTTTTGTTTGCGCTAATGATTATATTCTTTACTTATTTTTATACAGCAATTCAATTCAATCCAATTGAAATTGCAGATAATATGAAAAAGAATGGTGGGTTTGTTCCAGGACGTCGACCTGGGCGACCAACTGCTGAGTATTTAGATAAGATTTTAACTAGAATTACTTTAGCTGGGGCCATCTTTTTAGCTGCAGTTGCTGTGCTGCCAAACTTTGTAATTGGGTTAACTGGTATTGAAGCTCGATTTGGAGGGACAGCATTATTAATTGTAATTGGTGTAGCATTAAGAACAATGCAGCAAGTTGAAACTTATTTATTATCTCGTCATTACGAAGGATTTATGGATTAAATTAAGGAGTGATGTGAATGAAATTAGTATTGCTTGGACCGCCTGGAGCAGGAAAAGGGACACAAGCTGCTCGTTTAAAAGCAGCTTATGACCTGCCTCATATATCAACTGGTGATATATTTAGGGCTGCTATTAAGGGTGAAACCGAATTAGGGAAAAAAGCAAAAGAATATTTAGACCAAGGGAAATTAGTTCCTGATGAAGTCACTAATGGTATTGTTAAAGAGAGATTAGCTCAATCTGATTGTGAAGCTGGATTTATTTTAGATGGTTTTCCAAGAACAATAAATCAGGCTGAAGCTTTAGATCAAATTATGAGTGATTTAGATTATAGTTTAGATGCAGCACTAAACATTGAAGTTAGTGATGAAGTAGTAATTAATAGATTGTCTGGTCGAAGAATTTGTAGTGAGTGTGGGGCTACTTATCATGTAGATTTTAATCCTCCGCAAGAGGAAGGTATTTGTGATGAATGTGGTGGCGAATTATATCAACGTGATGATGATACCCCAGAAACTATTAAAGAAAGACTAGAAGTCTATTATAATCAGACTGCAGAAGTAGTAGATTATTATCAAGATCAAGATTTACTACTAACTGTTGATGGTGAGCAAGGATTAGATGAAGTATTTGCAGATATTAAAGAAAATTTAACTCAAATTTAATTGCATAAAATAGATTATTTGTGATAAAATGATATACTGAGGTGTTATGGACTTCGAACCTTTGCAAAGGAGGTTGAAATAAACTTATGGCAAAAGAAGAGCCGATTGAAGCGGAAGGAACTGTTGTTGAGACTTTGCCTAATGCAAAATTTAAGGTTGAATTAGAAAATGATCATGAGGTATTAGCTCATGTTTCTGGGAAAATGAGAATGAACTTTATTAAGATTTTACCAGGGGATAAGGTAACAGTAGAAATGTCTCCTTATGATTTGAGTCGTGGCCGAATTACTTATCGCCATGATTCCTAATTGTAACAATATAAAGGAGGGTTAGTATGAAGGTACGACCATCTGTAAAGCCAATTTGTGATAAATGTAAAGTTGTTCGTCGAAAAGGAAGAGTATACGTTATTTGTGAAAATCCGAAACACAAACAACGTCAGGGATAAAACAATTGATAGTTGATAGTTGAAAGTTGAAAGTTAAGAGCAAAAAGTCAAAGTATTTGATTTTTAAGGTTTTGAAGTTGTGTTTTTCTAACTGTCAACTGTAAACTGTAAACTGTAAACTACTATTGGGGGGTGTAATAACATGGCACGTATTGAAGGTGTTGATTTGCCTAAAAACAAAAGAGTTGAGATTGGGTTAACTTATATTTATGGCATTGGTCGTTCTTCTGCTCAAGATATTATAGAGGAAGTTGGTATTGATCCAAGTACAAGAATCAAGGATTTAACTGAAGGAGAAATAGCTGAGTTAAGAAAAACAATTGATGATAATTATCTTGTTGAAGGTGAATTGAGACGAGATGTTCAAGCTAATATTAAACGATTAAAAGATATTGGTTGTTATCGTGGGAAAAGACACAAAAAGGGATTACCTGTTCGGGGACAGCGAACTAGAAGTAATGCTCGAACTAGAAAAGGTCCTAGAAGCAATATCAACTAAAATACAAGAGATAAAGGAGGTTCATTATGGCAAAGAAGAAAAAGTTAAAAATACAAAATGGTCAGGCTCATATTAAATCTACTTTTAATAATACAATTGTTACATTAACAGATAGAAAAGGTAATACAATTGCTTGGGCTAGTGCAGGGAAATTAGGTTTTAAAGGTTCTAGAAAAGGAACTCCTTATGCGGCACAAGTTGCAGCTGATGATGCTGCTGATACAGCAATGAATTATGGTTTAAAAGAAGTTGAAGTTTTTGTCAAAGGACCGGGTTCAGGACGAGAAGCAGCTATTAGAGCTTTACAAGCTGCTGGATTAGAAGTAACATCTATTCAAGATGTAACTCCTATCCCTCATAATGGTTGTCGACCACCTAAGCGTCGGAGAGTATAATTAAATTGGTAATAAATTCATGGAGGTGTAATTAAAAATATGGCAAGATATAACGGACCTGTTTGTCGATTATGTCGACGAGAAGGAGAAAAGTTGTTTTTAAAAGGTGAAAGATGTTATACTGATAAATGTGCTATTGATCGTCGCCCTTATGCGCCAGGAGATCATGGTCAAGGACGACGTAGAAAATTATCTGAATTTGGAGTTCAATTAAGAGAAAAACAGAAGGTTAAAAGGATTTATGGAGTATTAGAAAGTCAATTCAGCAGATATTTCGAAAAAGCTGAACATCAACCAGGTGTTACAGGTGATAACTTCTTACAGATTCTAGAAAGCAGATTAGATAATGTTGTATATAGATTAGGTTTTGCTACTTCTAGAAATGAAGCTAGACAGTTTGTTAGACATGGACACATTAAAGTTAATGGTCGCCGAGTTGATATTCCATCTTATCAAGTTGAAACTGGTGATAAAATTGTTGTTAAGGATAGTAGTAAAGATATGAAGCGAATGGGAGAAATTGTTGAGTTTAATGAAGCTCAAGAAGCGCCATCTTGGTTAGAAACTAATCTTGATCAATTAGAAGGTAAGGTTTTAGGTGAGCCGGTAAGAGACGATATTGATCTTCCAATTCAAGAACAATTAATTGTAGAATTCTATTCTAGATAATATTGGTTTTCAGGTTATCTGTGATTGATTTATTTATTGAATATTTGCCTCATTAAAAGGAGGACTAAAAATATATGATAGAGATTGAGAAGCCGCAAATTGAACGTATTGAATCGGATGATACTTATGGGGAATTTGTAATTAGTCCATTAGAAAGAGGATATGGAACTACGCTCGGAAATGCTCTGCGTCGAATTATGTTATCCTCTTTACCTGGTGCAGCAATTACTGCAATTAAAATTGATGGAGTTAAACATGAGTTTGACACTATTCCAGGTGTAGTAGAGGATGTAGCGGATATAATTTTAAATTTAAAAGATTTAATTATAAAAATGGAAGAAGGCTCAGAACCGCATAAATTGCGGATTGATGCTAGTGGCGAAGGAATAGTTACTGCTGATGACTTTACTGTTAGCGGTCCATTAGAAATTCTGAATCCTGATTTGCATGTAGCTACTTTATCTGATGAAGCTGATTTTCATCTCGAGGCTACAGTTGAGAGAGGTCGAGGCTATGTAGATGCTGAGACTAACCAAGAAGAAGAAGAACGAGTAATTGGGACTATTCCAATTGATTCTTCTTTCTCTCCAATTAATAGAGTTAACTTTAATGTAGAAGATACTCGAGTAGGAAATAGAAGTAATTTAGATAAATTAACTTTAGAAGTGAATACTGATGGAAGTATTACCCCTGAAGATTCGATTAGTTTGGCTGCTAGAGTATTAGAAGAACATTTAGATTTATTCCTAAATTTAAATGAAGAAATTAATGAAGTTGATATTATGATTGAAAAAGAGGAAGAAGAAAAAAATGAAATTTTAGATACTACAATTGAAGAACTAGATTTATCTGTTAGGTCTTCTAACTGCTTAAAAAGAGCTGGTTTGGATACAGTAGAAGAACTTGTGAACACTACTGAAGAAGAATTGATGCAGATTAGGAATTTAGGAAAGAAATCTTTACAGGAAATTAAAGCTAAACTAGCAGAATTAGATTTGACTTTAAAACAGCCTGAATTGTAAAAATAGATATTGAAGTTAAAAGGAGGGATAGTCATGGCCCGTAGGAAGTTAGGTAGAAAAAGCTCGCCTCGAAAAGCTTTATTTGTTAATTTGGCTAATCAGTTGTTTAAAAATGAAAGTATTGAGACAACTGAACCTAAAGCTAAAGAAGTGAGAAGTTTTGCTGAAAAATTAATTACTAAAGCTAAAAAAGGAACTGATCATGCTCGTCGTCAAGTTATGAGTAAATTGCAGGATTCTGAGTCTGTAGAAATTTTATTTGATGATCTTGGACCTCGATTTGCTGATCGTCCAGGTGGATATACTAGAATTCTTAAAACTGGACCAAGAAGAGGCGATGGAGCAGCAATGGCAATTTTAGAATTAGTTGAATAATTTTAAACAATAAAATTATCTACTTTTTAAACAGCCATGTTAGAAATTAATACTAGACGAAAACCCGTCTAGTATAAGTGGCTGTTTTTTTGTATTAGGTTGGTGAAATGATGCCGCTAATTAAAATTAAAGATTTATATCATAAGTATGACCAGAAAGCAGACTGGGTGTTAGAGGATATCAATTTAGAGATTGAACCTGGAGAGTTTGTAGCCATAGTAGGTCATAATGGTTCTGGTAAGTCAACTTTAGCTAAGATGTTAAATGGTTTATTAATACCTAGTCGTGGTTCGGTTGAGGTTGCTGGTCATACTACAAGTAAGCAGGAAGAAATTTGGGATATTAGACGTAAAGTAGGAATGGTGTTTCAGAACCCAGAAAATCAATTGGTGGCCAATATAGTAGAAGAAGATGTGGCTTTTGGCCCAGAAAATCTTGGTTTAGAACCGCAGGAAATCCGAAAGCGTGTTGATAATGCTTTATCTACCGTAGGAATGGAAGAATTCAAACGCTATGCTCCCCATAATTTATCAGGGGGCCAAAAACAGCGGGTAGCTATTGCAGGTATTTTAGCTATGCAGCCAGAATGCCTTGTTTTGGATGAGCCAACGGCAATGTTAGACCCTGTAGGGCGGAAAAATGTTTTATCCACTGTCCAGCAATTAAATGCTAATTTAAATATGACTGTGCTATATATAACCCATTTTATGAATGAAGTAATCAAGGCAGATAAAATAATAGTAATGGAACAAGGAAAAATTGTTTTATCAGGTACTCCAGTACAGCTATTTAGTGATTTGAAGAAATTGAAAAAATATCATTTAGATGTGCCTCAGCCCATTGAATTAGCTATTAAATTAAAAGAAGCAGGATTAGATTTAACTGCAGAAATATTTGATGCAGATAGGTTGGTGGAGGAGTTATGCTAATTGAAGTTTCTAATTTAGAGCATCAATATAATCCTGATCTAGTTCCAGATGATTATGCTATTCAGAATATTAATTTTGAAATAGAGCAAGGTGAATTTGTGGGTATGATTGGGCATACTGGTTCTGGAAAGTCAACTTTAGTTCAAACATTAAATGGATTAATAAAGCCTACCCAAGGTCAAATTAAGGTTAAGGGTTTAGATTTAACTAAAGCGAAAAATTTAAAGGAGATTCATAAAAAAGTAGGACTTGTTTTTCAGTATCCTGAACATCAGTTATTTGAAGAAACTGTATTTAAGGATGTGGCTTTTGGTCCGCAAAATTTGGGTTTAGGTGAAGATGAAATTGAAAAACGAGTTAAACATGCTTTGGAATTAGTAAGTTTAGATTATGATCGCTTTAAAGATAGATCTCCTTTTAGATTGTCTGGGGGGCAGCAGCGAAGAGTTGCTATTGCTGGAGTATTAGCTATGGAGCCTGAAATATTAATTTTAGATGAACCAACTGCTGGTTTAGATCCTCAAGCTCGAAAAAAGTTAATAGCTCAAATTGTCAAATTGCAGCAGGAATTTTCCTTAACTATCATCTTGATTTCTCATCGAATGGAAGAGATTGCTCAACTATCTGACCGCGTTTTTGTATTAGATGAGGGCGAAATTTCTTTAATGGGAACACCGGCTGAAGTTTTTTCAAACTATGACTATTTAACAGAAATAGGGCTGGGTGTACCTGAAGTTACGGAAGTTTTGCACAAGATTAAAGCCAAAGGACTGCAAGTTGACACTAATGTTTTTACAGTAGAAGAGGCTAAACAAGAAATATTGAAAGTAATGAGAGGTTAAATTATGTTAGATGATATTATAATTGGACAGTATATAGAAAAAGATTCTGTCATTCATAATTTAGACCCTAGAACTAAAATAATGGTTATAATGTTTTTTATTATAACGATATTTTTAATAGGAACTTTTAAAGGATATTTAGCCTTAGCTTTTTTAGTGTTATTAACTACTTTGTTATCTAAAATTAAGCCAGGTTATATAGTCAAAAGTATTAAACCATTATTATTTATTATTTTATTTACCTTTTTTATTCATTTGTTTATGACTCGCGGCGGCAAGGTATTGTGGCAGTGGAAGTTTTTGCGGATTGAAGAAGAAGGATTTAATTTAGGTTTATTTATGTCTTTAAGATTGATTTTCTTGGTGTCTTATACATCATTATTAACTTTAACTACCTCTCCGTTACAATTAACGGATGGTATTGAAAGGTTGCTTAATCCTTTTAAAAAGATTGGAGTTCCAGCTCATGAGTTGGCAATGATGATGACGATTGCTTTAAGGTTTATTCCTACCCTACTTGAAGAAGCTAAGAAAATAATGAAAGCACAGAAAGCTAGAGGTGCTAATTTTGATAGTGGAAATTTAATTAAAAAAGCTAAAAGTTTAATTCCACTGTTAGTTCCTTTGTTTGTTAGTGCTTTTCGACGGGCTGATGAATTAGCTTTAGCAATGGAGTCAAGATGTTATCGAGGGGACGAAAATAGAACTAGAATGAATGTATTAACTTTTGCTGCTAAAGATTATGCAGCATTAGTGATTAGTTTGCTTTATTTTGCAGGAGTAAGTATTTTATTTTAGTAGTTAGCTTTTAGAGTTGAGCTTATTGCTAATTAAAATTAAGTCGTGAAATTGCTTGACAGGACTGGAGTGGTGTAATAAAATTAATTTGTAAGTCTGTTTTCTATTATTAGAGTTATGGAAACAGCCCCGGTCTAGTTTAATGATATAATATATTTGTAAGGAGGTAAGTCCATGAGTAATACCATGAGTACTTATATGGCAAAAGAAGATGATATTGATAGGAAATGGTATGTTGTTGATCTTGCAGGAAAAACTTTAGGTAGAGTTTCCTCTGAAATAGCTAAAATTTTACGAGGGAAGCATAAACCTATTTTTACTCCTCATGTAGATACTGGCGATTATGTAGTAGCTATTAATGCTGATAAAGTTCACTTAAGTGGGAACAAATTAGAAAATAAAATGCGTCATAAACACTCTGAATTCCCTGGAGGTTTGAAATCGAAACCATACGGAGAATTATTAGAAGAGAAACCTGAGGAAGCTATTGAATTAGCTATCAAAGGCATGCTACCAAAGAATAGGCTAGGACGTAAAATGTTTAAGAAGTTGAAAGTATACAGTGGTTCTGAGCATCCTCATCAAGCTCAGCAACCTGAAGAATTGGAATTATAAATGAAGGGAGGATGTTTTAATGGCAGCAGAGGTTGAATATTTAGGAACTGGTAGACGAAAGACTTCTACTGCGCGGGTTAGATTGTTACCTGGTGACGGTAAAATTATCGTTAATGATAAAACTTTAGCTGATTATTTCGGTCGTGATAGTTTAGAAATGGTTGTTAAGCAGCCGCTAGAAATTACTGAAACAATTGGTGAGTTTGATGTAATTGTTAATGCTAATGGTGGAGGAACGTCAGGACAAGCTGAAGCCATTCGTCACGGAGTTTCCCGAGCATTATTAGAAGTTGACCAAGGACATCGAGATGTTCTTAAGAAAGCTGGATTTTTAACAAGAGATCCAAGAATGAAAGAACGTAAAAAGTATGGTCGTAAAAAGGCACGTAAATCACCACAATTCTCTAAAAGATAATTTTGTATTCCAACAAGGAAGGGTATATTATATACTCTTCCTTGTTTTGTTTGTGGGTAATTAACAAGATGCACTGCACTTTATAAAGTGATCTAAAAGTTTGATTTTGAATAGTTTAGAGCTAGTTATTAAATTAATTTTAAAATGTGGAGGATGCTTTATGTACCCGAAGATAGAAGTGGATTTATCAAAAATAAAATATAATACAGCAAGAATAGTTTCGTTGACTAAGAGGAAAGGTATTAATGTTTGGGGAGTTACTAAAGGTGTTAGTGCAGACCTTAAAATTGCTAAAACAATGGTAGCAGGGGGAGTAGTAGGTTTAGCTGATTCACGAATTGAAAATTTAAAGAGGTTATCTCAGTTAAATCAAGAATTAATGCTATTAAGAAGTCCGATGCTTAGTCAAGTTGAAGAAGTAATAGATTATGCTGATATTAGCCTTAATTCTGAACTGGAAGTTATCTATAAATTAAATCAGAGTGCTAAAGAAAAAAACAAATTACATAAAATTATATTGATGATTGATTTAGGAGACCGTAGAGAAGGAATTTTGCCTGATTCTGCGGAAGATATTGTACAAGAGATTATAAAATTAAATAATATTAACTTAATTGGGTTAGGCACTAATCTAGCTTGTTTTATGGGAGTTTTACCTACGAAGAATAAACTGCAGGAATTAAAAAAAATTAAAGTAGGATTAGAAAAAGAATTTAATATAGAGCTACCTATTATTTCAGGAGGGAATAGCAGTTCTCT
>JBNJFD010000019.1:0-18523 GCA_051746525.1 Bacillota bacterium
TAAAAAGCTAATAGCTATAAAGTTTTAATAAAACTTTATATAAATAAAATAAAATGAGGAGTTGTTGTTAATGGGTTTTAGGTTAACGATTGAAGGAGAAAGTGACACAATTAAGTTAGGAATGGAGAATATCAATAATGTAACATATCAATCTGATACTCCAAATGATTCAAATGCACGAGCAACAGATTTGTCAACAGTAGTAGCAGTAAGCGGTAAAATTTTAGCTGGAGTGGATGGGGAGCCAGACCAAACTAAGAAATTAGCATTATGGTCGCTAGTAAGCGCAGAAAGAGCAGATGCTTATCGTAATGCAGTATTAGAAGTTATTGCAGGAGACCAAGTAGTCAGAAAAGTAACTTTCCCTAATTCTTTTGTAGTGGATTACACAGAAGATTTTGGTCATACAGAAGGTGTAGGAACATTTATGCTAGTACTTAAGCAGAAGAAAGATAAGTTGCCTGCAGTAGCAATTGATGGTAATTATGCTAAGTAGGAAGTAATAATAAAAAGTTTGGAGGGTAAGTAAATGGCATGTAGGATTAAAGTAATTAGAGAGCAAGAAACTCAAGATTCTACGATGGGAACATTATATTTAAATGGGAATAAAATTGGCTATACTTTAGAACTGCCTGGAGGAAGCAAAGGGAAAAAGGAAAGTAGAATTGCTGAAGGCATTTATAGTGGGGTTATTAAACAAGCAGATAGTTCTACAAGAAACCATGATACTATTCAATTAATTAATGTCCCGAATAAAACAGGTGTTCAAATTCATCAAGGAAACTATCCTAAGGATATTAGTGGTGGGATTGTGGTTGGAGTGGAAAAAGGATTAAATAGAGTTTGGTCTAGTGAGAAAGCGTTAAATAAATTGCTAGATAAAGCTCAAGAAGGCGGAATTAAAGTTATTATTAGAAACAACTTGTAGCTAATATATTGTTAACCACTACAAGAAATTAAAATAATTAAAAGGAGAGATTAGATATGGGTTTTAGATTATTGATTGAAGGAGAAAGCGATACAATTAATTTAGGAATGGAGAGCATTGATAATGTAACATATAGATCAGATACTCCCAATGATTCAAATGCACGAGCAACAGATTTGTCAACAGAATTAGTGATTAGTGGTAAGATCTTAGCAGCAGTAGATGGAGATCCAGATCAAACTAAAAAAATATCTTTGTGGTCATTAGTAAGTGCAGAAAGAGCAGATGCTTATCGTAATGCAGTATTAGAAGTTATTGCAGGAGATCAAGTAGTGAGAAAGGTAACTTTCCCTAATGCATTTGTAGTAGATTATACAGAAGATTTTGGTCATACAGAAGGTGTAGGAACATTTGTATTAGTCTTGAAGCAGAAGAAAGATAAGCTTCCTGCAGTAGCTATTGATGGGAACTATGCTAAATAATTTGATTTAAATTAAAGGGAGACTAGATTTTATAGGATGGGTTAGTCTCCCTCCTTTTAAAAGTAGTCAGATATTGCTAACAGATTGGTATAATATTAATTTTATTAGTGAGTATAATCTTATTTTTGGAGTATACAAATGTATATGTTTGTGAAAATAGCAGAGCAATGAATGGATTTTAGCAAAGGAGGGCTTAATAATTAAAAATATAATTCGCAGCAAACTTCAGAATATGGAGAGTTTAGAACAGCGCAGTAAATTAAAAAATATTTTAAAAGAAGTTTTTATGCCTTTAGTAGAACATCAACAGGCAATGCAGTCTCAATTAGAAAAAAGAGTGTTTAATGAAGTAGAAGATGAAGTAGGGAATTATAATATCTATGCTACTATTGTGCCAAGAAAAAAACTAGAATTATTAGATGGGTTGTTATTTCCAATTTTAGAAGAAGATAAAGAAGAAGTAAAATATGAAACTCAGGAAATTATGGAACAGCTTTTAAATGAAGGGCAAGCAGTTATTTCTAAAATTTTTTTAGAGCAAAGTTATGCTCAAATAAAAGATTTAATAGAAGGAGAGCGGGTGTTTGAAGGTCAGATTGTTACTCCAGAAAGGGATTATAATATAAAGCTAAATTTAGAACAAAATACGGATTATCTAAACCAAGAAAAGGAATTATATAATATATTTTTAGAGAATCAAATTAAGTGGCGTACAATTAATAATCCTTATATCCGGAAATTTTTTGATGTTGTAATTAGTGGTTATGATTCAGAGTTAGAAGAATTGACAGATTTTGAAGAGGTTAATTTTGATTTAGAAGAGCTAAAGTCTGCAGCGCATACTAATTATGTTCCTGTGTGGAATATTAAAACAATCTATCAAGATGGAGAAGGATTTCCTCTGCCTGCAATAGATAAGATTCATTATGACCATGAAATAATTTTAGAAAACTTAGGCTTTGAACATGGTTATTTAGTAGTACCAGAGCAAAACAATGAATTAATTTCAGTGAAAAAAATAAAAGATGAAACAGGAGATAAACTAGTAATCACCAGTGATAATGATCAAACAATAGAGTGGGAGATAATGCAGGTAATTCAAAACCCAGAACCATGGAATGAAGATTTTGAATTTGAATTGCTGACTAATCAGAAAAAAGATGAATTTATGAACAAATTAATGCAGGAAAATAATAGAAGCATTAAAACCTTTGCTGAAATAAATAGATTAGCTAACTCATTTCAAGTCAGTGACTGGATTAGGCTTACAAAAGTAGAAATTTTGGATAAAGAATTAGCGGATAGTAATTATAGTTATGATTTTAATAGTTTTATTGAAGATGAGATTAGGCTTAATAATTTAAAAGAGATAATGCTCTTAAAATTTTCTGGGACTAAAACAGGTTATTTGAAATATGATGTAATGAGTTTTATTGTTTCAGAAATTCAGATGTATTTTCCCGAATATTTATGTAAAGGAGTTTGGGAATAATGAATTATATTTGGGAGTTAATTATTAAAGCCAAAAATGAAGAAATGTCATTAGAGGATTTAAAGTTCAAATTGCCGCAAATATATTCATCTTATATGGAATTAAGTACAGAAATGCTTAATTTTACAGAGCTTGAATCAGAAATTGAAGTGAATCCTTATTATAGATTTTTTTCAGTTTTTAAAAGTTTATTTAAGCCTGATTATGAAGATAATGGAGAATTGAGGGAAGTATTATTAGATATTGTACTTCATTTTTTAGGACAAATTGATTTGTATCAAGGATTAAATAAAAGCGAATATCATAAATTGTTTATTTATCGAGAATTAATTAAAGGATGTTTTGGTGTAGAAGTTAAACGAGGGATTAGTAATTTTTCTCGAGCAGAGAAAAATATTTTAATAAATAACATATATAAGTTTTATAATACAGGAGACCAAATTTTTTATTTCAAAAAAAGTCTTAAGCAGATATTTAAAAACACTGTAGTTTATGTTAATGGGGAAGAAACAAGAGATAATAAAAATGAAATTTTATTATATTTAGGAGTTGCAGCAAATGAAAATAATCAGAAGAAATTAGAAGTAATTGAAAAATTATTTTTACCTATTAATTTTGTTACAATAACTTATTGGCATTATCATTTTGGAATAGTTGGGTTAGAAAAAACAATGGAAATTGATAAAACAGCCTTATATTAATGAGAGGAGCAACAAATTATGTCTTACCGTTTAAATCCTGGAAAAACAAATTATAGAAAGAGATATTTTACTAGAAATGAATTAGAAGAGATGTCTATTTATACTCTACATAAAATTTGTCGTGAATATAAGATAATTAAAGGATATCAGAATTCTTCTAATCGAGACAGATTAATAGAATTAATTTTAAAATACAGGGGGAAAGAGATTTCTCATTTAATTGATCATTTTCAGCCAGGAGGATTTAACCGTTTACAAAACATTTTAAATCAGCAATTAGTTAATGAATTAGATGCTAAGAATAGAATCAAAGTGCCAGCTAAAATGGTAGTTTACCCTCAGATAGGGGTTAATAAAGAAGATATGTATGAAGTGATAACAGACAACTTATTAGCAGAGTCTAACTTGTTATTAGTTAATGATAGAAATTATTTGTGTGGAATATTTAATTTAAATAAATATAAAAACCAAGAAAATAAATATTATTTAACTGCTAGGAATAAGAATTTGCGTTTAGAAGGGTTAAAAAATAAGAATTACAGTTTTTTATTTTTTTCTAAAAATGAGTCTGAGTATTTATATAAGAGCTATTATCAAGAAGAAGAGCTGCCGCCGCGGAGTTTGAATTGTTATAAAGTTCCGTTAAATGATTTTGTAACTAGAGAATTAGAAGAAACTAAAGCTGTATTATGTATTGATTTTGGTACTTCTAATACTACTGCTGGAGCATATTTAGATAATAATTATGTGTCTTATTTATCTACTAATGATATTTTAAATAATAGGATTGAAATAGATAAGACTAATTTTGTTAAATTCTCTTATGAGACTTCTCAACAAAAAGAATGGATTTCAATGAGTCCAACCATAGTTTATGTACTAGATTGTAAAGATGAAGATAATGTCAAATTTTTATTTGGTTATAAAGCCAAAAAACAGATGAAAAAAAATGATTATTCTACTAAAGCAACTGTATTTCAAGGCATAAAACGGTGGGTTAATACTTATCAAGTTGTGGAAGAGATTCACGATGAAGATGGTAATGTAATGAAAATAACTAGAGGTGAAATTATAAAAGCTTATCTCCATTATATAATTAAAAAAGCTGAACACCAGTTTAAGTGTAAGTTTAAAAGAATTCACATTTCTAGTCCTGTAAAATTAAAATCTCAGTTTGGGACAATGTTTGAGAATATTATTTCAGATTATGAAATTGAAACAAAAGACATGTTAGATGAGGGGGTATCAGTACTTTATAATACAATAATTAATCAAATTGACAAACGCAAATTTTATAATGGAGAAAAACATAAAGCTTTAGTAATTGACTGTGGTGGTGGGACAACAGATTTATCATCATGTGTATTTAAAATAGAGGAAAATGATATATCTTATCGGGTTAATATAGAAACTAGTTTTGAAAATGGTGATACTAATTTTGGTGGTAACAATCTTACCTATAGGATTATGCAGTTTATGAAAATAGTATTTGCTTATTATTATCAAAATGATGGTCAAATTATAGATATTGACGAATTAATTAATGTACCTAAAGGAAATATGTTTAGATATGTTGATGAATTAGGAGTTAAAGAGATTTATTCTGAATTGGAAAAAACTTATGAAAAAGTGGAAGAAATAATTCCTACTAAGTATAAAAGATATGAAAATAGAAGTAGTGATGATTATCAAAAAGTAAAAAACAATTTCTATTTTTTATGGGAAATAGCTGAAAATATGAAAAAAGAGTTTTACAAGCGAACGAATATTTTGCGGAACAAATTTGATTCAGCGGAATTTTCTCAACCCGAGAATGATTTACATGTGACCTCTTTAAACAAGTGGAACTTATCTGTGGCTAGGGAAGGGCTATTAGAGCAAGTCAACCAATTTCCAGATGTTGTTTTTAATATTAAAGAGATTAGCAAATTAATTAAAGCAGATATATATAATATAGTTAGAAAGTTCTTAGACAAGTTTTATGAGAACCGAGAATTAATGGATTATTCAATTTTAAAATTAACGGGGCAATCATGTAAAATAGATATTTTTAAAGAGTCACTAAAAGAATTTGTACCTGGTAAAAGTATAGAATTCAAAAGGAAGAAAAGCAATAAAAGTAACATAGAGCTAAAATTATCCTGTTTAAAAGGGGTAATTAAATATATGAAAGCTAAAAAGCTAGGTGATATTGAAGTTGAGATAGAACATGCAGCACCAATAATACCATATACAATTAGTGCTTTTTCTTATACTACTGTGACTAGAAAAGAAAAGGTTTTAATTGAAAGTCAACAGCGTGTTAATGAAGCTAAAGGGAATATTTCTAAACCATTAAGTACTGAAGAAATAAAATTTTATTTAAAAACAGATGAAGGTGTGCTTAAAAAAGAGTATGTTTATGAAAACAATTGGGAGCAATATGAAACAACAGTAGTAGAAGAAATCACTAACAAGTATCAAGGTAAAATAAGTCAAAAAGATACTGATATTATTAGAAATAATGAAGTGAAATTTTTCTTGTTTACTACTGCTGGGAATTGGGGTTTCTTTGTGCTGCCTTTATGTAGAAAAGAAGACCAATTATATGTAGGCCCCAAACAGTTTTTTGCTTTTGAAGATGATTTGTCTACTTTAGATTTTTTTGACGGCTTAAAATAGATAGTTAAGTAATCAAGGAAGGATGATAACTTGTTTAGCAATCAGTTTCCATTTTTTAAGCGCGGTAATATTTTAAAAACGGATATGTTGAATAATTTACGAGATTATCCACGTGATTTAGTAAATTTATATTTTTCTGATTATTCCGATGGGATTTTAGTAGGTAGCAATTTAAAAATTGAAGGCCAAGAAATTGTAATAAAACCGGGAATTATTAAGTTTAGAAATCAGATTTATTTATTAACTCAAGATTTGAAATTAAAATATCATCCTACTAATGAAGAAATAATGATTAAAATCAAATTTGAAACTGCAGAAGAAAGTAATGATTTTAAAAGTTGGAATAGTGACTTGTTTTTAGATGAAGAGTTAGATTTAGCAGTAGATGAATTTGAATTAGGACGATTCAAACTTAGAGAAGGGGCAAGTTTGAGGACAGATTATAATAAGTTTTCTGATTTTTCTACAGAGTATAATACAGTTAATATAATTAATGTGAAATATTCTTGTTTAGAAGAAGCGACGCTACATCCAGTTATGATGAGTTTTTTTGCTAATAAAATATTAGATAGCGATACGAAAGACCCCTTTAATATATCATTTGCTATTCAGACATTACAAACAGGTAGAGTTAGCCGTAAATTAATAAAAAAATATTTAAGAAGGCAACTTGAGCTAACTGAAGATAGTTATAGTAATTTAGAAATATACCGTTATTTAGCACGTATAATCAGACAACTAAGTGATTATAAGGTGCAAACTAGAGAGCATAAAAGAGAAAATAAGATATTAATAGATTAATAAAGTGAGGTGAAATTTAATTAAAACTAAAAGTTATTATGAGATTTTGCGAGTTAATCCTGATGCAGAAACTGCAGAAATTAAAAAGAACTACCGTAAATTATCTAAAAAATATCATCCAGATATTAGTGATGAAGAGAATGCAGAAGAAAAGTTTAAAGAAATTGCTACAGCTTATGAAGTGTTGAGCTCAGAGGAAAGTAGAAAAAAATACGATCAAGAATTGAATAGCAATTATCGCAACCGCACACAAGGGAGCAGCCATAATAAGAGGAAGACTCGAAAAAAAAGAACTACTTTTAGTAAAGGAGATTTTGAAAATTTTGAAGGCAAGTTCAAAGATTTCTTTGGCTTTGACCCTCAAACTAAAGAAAAAGTGAAAAAAGAAAAAAGTGAAGATGAGATGAATACAGATGATTTATTTAATAGTTTTTTTGGGGTAGACAAATAAATCTCGATTATTAAAAGGAGGAAAAACTAATGAATAGATTTTTGAATTTTATTAACATACCACAGCATCTTAAAAGATATTTTTTAAAACGAAAAATTCAAAATCATAAAGGCTCTAAGCAAAATAAAAATAATAAAGGATTAATAAAGGTAATTAATTTTTTGATTATCGTATCTTTATTAGGAGAATTGACTTATTTGAATTTGCGGTATGAAAACTCATATTTGTTTTTTAGTAGTATTGCTGTAGTAACATTAGTAGGAGGATTCTTTTTAATTAAAACATTAAAAAAAATGAATCAAGATGGGTTAGAATATAAAACTATAGAAAAATTAGTTTTAAAAGATGAAGATGAGAAAATTATAACGGATTGGGATATTAAAAATAAGACGGCTCTGTTAATAGGAAAAGAAGAACAGGGGAATGGAGTAGATATAGATTTGTCAGCAGCTACTTACTCCTCATTAATTAGCCGAGAGCATGGAGTTTTAAATAATGCAGAAGAAAAATGGTATTTTGAAGATTTGAACTCCTTAAATGGTAGTGGAATTCGACGCAAGCATAATAATGAAAAATTCAAAGTAAATCCGGAGCAGCCTTATAAGTTAAACTCTGGAGATGTACTTTATATTGCTAATACAAAATTAATAGTTCAATAAAATCAATAGGAGGAATTAATCATGAATATGAGCAGATGTGAAAATGGGCATTTATATAATCCTAAAAAGTATGAGCAATGTCCATATTGTGATGCAGGAGTACTTAAAGAAAATAAAAATTCTCAGCAAAGTAGACCAGAACAACCTCAATCTAACAATGCACCAACAGGGAATGAACCTTCCGGAGGTAAAACATTAGCTTATTGGGATGGACAAGATGGAGCTAATCCAGTAGTAGGGTGGATAGTTTGTATTGAAGGTATGGAGCGGGGGAAGGATTATCAAATCAAAAGTGAGAGGAACTTTATTGGGCGTTCTGAAGATATGCATATTAGTATTGCTGGGGACCAAAAGATTTCACGCCGTAATCACGCTATTATAAGCTATAATCCTAAAGAACGTAATTTTGTGATGATTCCTGGTGCAGATACTACTGGAATTGTCTATATTAATGGGGAAGCTATATATTCGGCTACTGAACTAGCACCTTATGATGTAATAGAAATGGGGAAAAGCAAATTTATATTTATTCCATTATGTGGACAGCATTTTGAATGGGAAAATGAAGTCTAAAAATTAATATTTAGTTTGGAGAGTGGAATATGATTCTTAAAGTGATATCAAGGATGCCACAACCTATATTAGTAGTAGCAGCAGTATTGATTGCTTTGAAATTGATAGTAGCTAAAAAAGACAGATTAAAAAAATATCTCCCTAGAATAACAATTGCTAATGCCCAAAGTAAAGGTAAAAGAAAACGACAGGAAGATTCTTTTGCTACAATAGTAGATGAAAATAAAGTTTTAGCTGTTATAGCAGATGGAATGGGCGGATTACATTCAGGGAAAGAAGCTAGTGAATTAGTAACTAAAAATTTCATGGAACAGTTTTGTAGAAAATATAATATTGATTCAGTCAATCAATTTTTGATTAATACTTTGCATGACAGTAATCAAGAATTATTAGCAAGGAGTAGACCAGAAAAAATAGGAACTACTTTAGTAGCAGCTGTACTAGATGAAAATTTATTATATTGGGTAGCTGTAGGGGATAGTCATTTATACTTATATAGAGATAAAAAGTTATTACAGTTAAATACAGACCATGTATTTGCTAATAAATTAAAAACTTCTTATAGAGCGGGAGAGATCAGTCGTTATCAAATGTTGAATCATCCTCAAAAGGATAGATTAACAAGTTATTTAGGGATTAATAATCTATCTGAATTAGATTACAGTGTTAATCCAGTAGAGATTAAGAAAAAGGATAAGATAGTTTTATGTACAGATGGTATTTACAATAGTTTATCCAGAACAGAATTGATTAAAATTTTAGGACAAGAAAAAAATCTGCAGGAAATTGCAGAAGAGATAATAGATAAAGTGACTGCTAAAGAGCAGCCGAATCAAGATAATGCAACTATAGTTGTATTAGAAAAAAATTGAATTTAATGGGGGGAAAGAAATGAGGCGAGAAAACAGTGATTTTAAAACCAACTTTGTGACTTCTCCAGGTGATTTTAAAATCAATAAGGATTATTTTGCTCATGTTGAATTAGATGATTATGTTTGTTGGGTTTTAGCAGATGGTTTAGATTCAGCTAATGATGTTTTGAGTTCGGAGATAGTAGTTAATAGTATTTTAAGTGATTTTACTGAGAAACCATCATTAAAAAAGAGAAAAATAAAAAAATATATTAAAAATGCCAATCAAAAATTAGCTGAGGCAAGTAGAACAATGAGTTTGCAGTCTACAGTTTTAGTAGTGGTTAGTGATTATCATGCTATACGTTGGGGTTATGTAGGTAATACTCGGCTATATCATTTGCGAAAAGAGAAAATTAAATCACGTACTAAAGATCACAGCATTGCTCAAATGATGTTAGAAGTAGGAGATATAAATCAACAGGAGTTGAACCAGCATCAAGAAAGAAATAATTTAAATAAATACTTAGGTAAAGATAAAAGAGTTAAACCACAAGTAAGTAAAAAAGTTGAATTAGCAGACGATGATATATTAGTGTTATGCACTTCCGGTTTCTGGGAAACTATTGCAGATTTAGAAATAGAAAGTGATTTAGGAGATATCAAAAAGCCGCAAGAATTAGTTGATAATTTAGAAACCAAAATGCTTAGCAATAAAATGTCTGACTTAGATAACTATTCTATCGTAGCTATTTTTGCTAATAAAGTCTTAAAAGAAGGAATTGCTAAAAAGAACTTTTCCATTAAAAAAATTGCTATGATTTTAATTCCGATATTATGTTTATCAGGTGGAGTTTTGATGTATAATAGTAGAGTAAGTAAAATTAGGTCGAAAGTTATGGCAGCAAGGAGTAAATATAATCGAGCAAATCGACTAATTAAAAAAGGTCAAGGTAGACAAGCTAAGCCTGAATTAGAAGAAGAAAGAGATAATATGGAGAAATTAGGGAAAGATGAAGAAGTAGCTAAAATTGATAAGCAATTAGAACTAATTGATGCTCAAGAATTAGAACAAAAAGGTGATAAAAAGTCTCAGAATAATGAATATTCTCTAGCGTTATCAGATTATAAAGAGGCAAAATTAATTTATTTAAAAGTCGGCGATTATAATTTAAAAGAAATTGAAAATAAAATTTTTGTAACTACTAGAATTTTAAAAGCTAAAGATTATGAAAGAGAAGGGCTTGCATCTTATAATTCAGGCTCCTATAATGCTGCAAAACAAGAGTACAATTTAGCTTTAAATATTTATAAAGAATGTAATCTATCTGAAAAAGTAGCAGCAATGAATGTTAAAATGGAAGAAGTAGAGAAGAAGATTGCTCAAGATAGCCAGAGTAGTCAATTTAATGAATTAAAAGCAGAGGCAAATGAGTATTTAAAAATGGGGAAGTACAATGATGCAATTAATAAGTATATAGAAGCTAAAGTTATTTGCTCTAATTTAGGGTTGAGTGAAGAAGTTGCTAAAATAAATGATAAGATTAAAGAAATTAATAACCGTTCTACTATTATGCAGGCAGAAGAATATGAAGAAAGTGCAGCAGTTGAGTTAAATAAACAGAATTTTTCTGAAGCATTATTTAATTATAAACAAGCAGAAAAAGCATATTCTAAATATGGATTATCAAATGAAATAGCTAAGGTTAGAAAAAAAATAAAAAGTGTAAAGATTGCTAAATCTTTAAATGATGCTGAAACTTTAGAAGATTTAGGGGATGAACAGTTTGATAATCAAAAATATGATCGAGCTTTAGAGAGCTATGAACAGGTTCAGGAGATTTATGAAGAAGCTAAATTGTTTGGAAAGATTGACAAAGTTAAAGAAAAAATAAGTAGTGTAGAAAAAGCTAAAACAATTAATCAAGCTAAAGAATATGAAAAATTAGGAGATGAATTTTCCAGAGATGAAAAGTATGATAAGGCAGTAAAAAATTATCAGCAAGCCAAAAGAATTTATAATAAAGTGGATAAAGGGCAGGATTTTAATCGAATTCAAGAAAAAATTGATAAAGCTAATGATGAACAAAAAGGATTTTTGGCACGCTTATTTTCGTAATAGAAATAAAAGGAGTAGTTTAAATGTTAGGTATTATTCAGCCCATAGATTATTTGCATTTGCCGCAGGGTACTAATTTAAATGAGCAATATGTTATTATAGACAAGTTATTTTCAGCAAGTAACTTGTCTATTATTTATTTAGCTATTAATCAAACTACTAAAGAAAAAGTAGTGATTAAAGAATTTTTTCCCCGCGAATTAGTATTAAGAGATTTAGACGCTAAGCTTGTTATTTCTAAAAACCATGCCCAAAAAGAGTTGTTGAAGCAAGAACTAGAATCTTTCTTAGAAGAAGGAAGAATAATGAAAGAACTACAGGGGGCTGGTATAGGAACCTGTTATGATTTTTTTGAAGAAAATAATACTGCTTATCTGGTATTAGAATATTATCAGGGCCAAACTTTAGAGAGTTATTTAGAGGAACACACCTTGAGTTTAGAACAATTTTTAAATCAAATTTTTTATCCTTTGTTAACTGCAGTTAATAAAGTCCATCAGCAGGGATATATTCATCGCGACCTCAAGCCTGCTAATATAATTTATAATGATGGAATAACTTTAATAGATTTTGGTTCTGCTATTAAATGGCAGGAAAATAAACCCCAAAAGAAAGTTTTAACTCCTGGTTATTCCCCGTTAGAATTTTATTCAACAACAGCAAAGCAAAGTCCTAGTTCAGATATATATAGTTTAGCAGCAATTTTATATAAATTTTTAACTAATCAAGTGCCTAAAATGGCTAATAAGAGGATTATTGAAGATTCTTTAGTATCGGTTGTTGGATTTAATTTAGGGGTTTCTAAGGGGTTAAATAATTTTATAATGAAAAATTTAGATTTAGATGCGAAGCACAGATGCCAGAATATTCGTAAATTTAGATTGAATTTAGAGTTTGAGTACCTTAAAATAAGAAGTAAGAAAATTCTTAAAATTTTCTTGAATAAATTATTCAAAAGAGGATAATTTATTGGCTAAAGTAATTTAAAACTAGAATAGTTGCATTTTGTTGATTATATGGTATAATATGAGCAGCATATTGTGGAATGTTACAAAGTGAATCAAATGTTTTATTTAATAAGTTTTTGTGTATAATATCTTATAAGGTAGTCAAATTGACTTGTTGCTAGGTGCCCATAGGATTAGAGTTTATAATGTTTAAAAGGCATTGAATAAAATGATATATTTGGGGTGAGGTGGAAGTCTTGTTAAAGGACTTTTTTAGTAGTAAATCAAAGTACGTTACTGTAGAAACAAAGAAGAGAAGTACAGATAAGGAAGAGAAAGGTCAAAAGAAGAAAAAAGAAATGCCGGATGATTTGTGGACTAAATGTGAAGAATGTGAAGAAATTATTTTTAATAAGAAGCTGGCAAAGAATCTTAAAGTATGTCCTGAATGTAATTATCACTTTAGGTTGACTGCTACAGAAAGGATTTCATTATTAGTAGATAATGAAGAAGATTTTACTGAATATGATGGTGAATTAGAGGCTGTTAATCCTCTTGATTTTCCTGATTATGAAGATAAGATTGAAAAGTATCAAAAAAAGACCGACCTAAAGGAAGCGGTAATTACTGGAGTGGGCAAAGTTAATGGATTTCAGGTATCATTAGCGGCTTTAGATTATAGGTTTTTAATGGGGAGTATGAACTCTGTTGTAGGTGAAAAAATAACTAGAGCTATAGAGCGTGCCATGGAAATGGAAATTCCCTTAATTATTGTAGCTGGCGGCGGTGGCGGTGCTAGAATGTATGAAGGGATGCTATCTCTAATGCAGATGGCTAAAACTAGTGCTGCGTTGAAAAAATTAGATGATGCAGGGCAGTTATTTATTTCAATAGTTACTGACCCTACTTATGGTGGGATTTCAGCTAGTTTCGCTTCGTTAGGTGATATTAATATTGGTGAAGCTGGTGCTAAAGTTGGTTTTGCTGGTCCGCGAGTAATTAAACAAACTATTAATACTGAATTGCCAGAAAATTTTCAGACTTCTGAATTTTTATTAGAAAATGGAATGCTAGATAAAGTTGTGAAAAGAAGTGACCTGAAAGATTTGCTAGGTAAGATATTAGATATTCATATAGTTAGAGGTGACAGTAATGGACAATAAATTAGATTTTGAAAAACCTCTGATTGAGTTAGAAGAAAAAATAAATGAGTTAACTGAATTTATGGAGGCTAAAAATATTGATTTAACTGATGAAATTAATAGGTTGAAAAGCCGAGCAGAAACTGCTCGCGAAGAAATATTTTCCAACCTAGAACCATGGCAGATATTAGAGATAGCAAGACATTCTGAGCGACCTACAGTTTTAGAATATGCCGAATTGATCTGTGATGAATTTGTAGAATTACATGGGGATCGCAAATTTAGTGATGATGAAGCTTTAATTGGAGGTATTGCTAAAATTGATGATAAGCCTGTTACCATTATCGGTCATCAAAAAGGCAAAACCACTAAAGATAATATCAAAAGAAATTTTGGGATGGCCCATCCAGAAGGATATCGTAAAGCACTTAGATTAATGAAACAAGCAGAAAAATTTAATCGACCAATTATTTCTTTAATTAATACTCCGGGAGCTTACCCAGGAGTTGGAGCAGAAGAAAGAGGTCAAGCTGAAGCAATAGCACGTAACATGAGGGAAATGATGGGATTAACAGTCCCTATTATTATAGTTGTAGTTGGTGAAGGAGGAAGTGGCGGTGCTTTAGGTGTTGGAGTAGGAGATAGAATAATGATGTTAGAATATACTTATTATTCTGTTTGCTCACCAGAAGCATGTGCTGCTATATTGTGGGAAGATTCAGAAAAAGCTGAAAATGCTGCTGATGCCTTAAATTTAACTGCTAAAGATTTGTTAGAATTAGAAATTATAGATAATATAATAGCAGAACCTCCTGGTGGTGCCCATAGGAATTATGAAAGAAGTGCTAAATTATTAAAAGATGAATTACTAAAAGAGATAAAAAAACTAGAGCAATTACCTACTGATGAGTTATTAGACCTAAGATATAATAAATTTAGAAAAATGGGTGAAATTAAAGAGTAATTGTAATTATGAATATACTAAATAATTCCCGGCTCGGTTAACTTAAATGCGTTAAAAAGCTTAATTTTTTGTTATTAACTATTAGCTAAATAAGTTGAGAAGGCGAAGGGCAATAATTAAGTTAGGTGCTATATTGATGGTGCTGTAAGGATGCTATGTTACTAATAGTAATAGGGAGGATTAATAAACATGGAAAAGTTAGCTGTTTTAACTAGTGGTGGAGATTCACCGGGAATGAATGCAGCAATTAGAGCAGTAGTGAGGAAAGCCCTTACTGAAAGGATGGAAGTTTTTGGGGTTGAAAGAGGTTATGCTGGACTAATAGATGGTGATTTTGTAAAATTAAATCACAGTTCTGTCAGTGATGTTATTGGTAGAGGAGGGACTTTTTTGCATTCGGCCCGCTGTAATGAATTCCGAACACCTCCTGGCCGAAAAAAAGCTGCCCAAAAACTGCGGGCGCAAGGGATTGAGAGATTAATTGTTATTGGCGGAGATGGTTCTTTTACAGGAGCTAAACTGCTATCAGAAGAAACTGGAATTAAAACAGTTGGGATTCCAGCTACTATAGATAATGATATTGCTTGTACTGATGATTCTATTGGTTATGATACTGCGTTAAATACAATTATTGATGCAATTAGTAAAATTCGTGATACAGCTAGTTCTCATGAACGTGCTTTTGTAATTGAAACAATGGGTAGACATTCAGGTGCTTTAGCTTTATCAGCTGGATTAGCAGGAGGAGCAGAATCTATTTTAGTACCTAGTAAACCTGTTGATATAGATGATGTTTGTTTAACTATTCAGCATGATTATGAAGTAGGAAAAGAACATAGCATTATTTTAGTTGCGGAAGGTGTTGAACTTTCAGGACATAAATTTGAGACTAATCGTGATGTTCATGATAGTCCTGCATTTGTTTTAAGTAAAGAAATAAGTGATAGAACTGAATTTGAAGCACGTGTTACTATTTTAGGCCATATTCAAAGAGGAGGAGCTCCTACTGGTAGAGATAGATTATTAGCTAGTAGGTTAGGCGCTGCTGCTGTGGAGAAAATACTGCACGGCCATTCTAATGTAATGGTAGGATTAATGAATAATAAAATTCAAGTGTCTTCTATTCAAGATGCTATTGAACAAGAAAAAGAAATAGATATGGAGTTATATAATTTATCAACTATCTTATCTTAAAGTTAAAGTTTAAAATATATTAAGGGGGAGAAATTTAAATGAGAAGAACAAAAATAGTATGTACAATAGGACCTGCAAGTGATGACAAAGAAACTTTAGGTGAATTAATTGATGCTGGAATGAATGTAGCGAGATTAAACTTTTCTCATGGTAATCATGAAGAGCAAAAAGAGAAGTTAGATTTAATTAGAGAATTAACAAATGACAATGAAGGTGATTCTCAAGTTGCATTATTGCTGGATACTAAAGGACCTGAAATTAGAACTGGAGATTTAAAAGGTGATGAAGATGTAGTTTTAGAAAAAGGGCAAGAGTTTGTAATTACTACAGAAGATGTAGAAGGTACAAATGAAAAGGTTTCAATTTCTTATAAGGGTATTTGTGATGATTTAGAAGAAGGAAATGTAATTTTAGTTGATGATGGGCTAATTGGTTTATCAGTTAAAGACGTGACAGATACAGAAATCATTTGTGACGTTATTAACGGAGGAGAGTTAGGTTCTAGAAAAGGAGTTAACTTACCAGGAGTACCAGTTAGACTACCAGCAATTACAGAAAAAGATATCAAGGATATTAAATTTGGTATTGAAAATGAAGTTGACTTTATTGCGGCTTCCTTTATTAGAAAAGCTGATGATGTATTAGCAATTAGAGAGATTTTAGAAGAACATAATGCAGACATTCATATTATTGCAAAGATTGAAAACCAAGAAGGAGTGCAGAATGTTGATGAGATTTTAGAAGTAGCAGATGGTTTAATGGTAGCTCGAGGAGACTTAGGTGTAGAAATTCCACCAGAAAAGGTTCCTGCGGCTCAAAAGATGATGATTAGAAAGTGTAATAAAGTAGGAAAGCCTGTTATTACTGCTACTCAAATGCTGGATTCAATGATTTATAATCCACGACCAACTAGAGCAGAAGCAAGTGATGTTGCTAATGCTATCTATGATGGTACTGATGCAACAATGTTATCTGGAGAAACTGCTAAGGGAGACTATCCAGTTGAATCTGTTGGCACAATGGATCGAATCGCAAGAGAAACTGAAAAATCATTAGAATATGAAAAATTAATTGATAGACCAGATTTAACTCCAGCAAAGACAATTACTGATTCTATTTGTCATGACACATGTAAAACTGCTTATGAGTTAGATGCGTCTGCAATTATTACATCTACTCGTTCTGGATATACTGCTCGAATGGTTTCTAAGTATCGACCATATTCTCCAATTGTAGCAGTAACTCCTAATAAGAAAGCATTTAATAAGTTAATCTTATCTTGGGGAGTTAAGCCGGTATTAGCAGATATCACTAAAAACACTGATGAAATGATTGAGAAGTCTGTAGATGCTACTCAAGAAGCAGGTTATATCAATAATGGTGATTTAGCTGTAATTACTTCTGGAGCTCCAGGAGTACCAAGTACAACTAATTTATTAAAAGTAGAAATTGTTGGAGAGGCTGCTCTTCGTGGTGTTGGAGTAGGTAATAAGGCTGCAAGTGGAAAAGTTTATGTTACAGAAAGTGCTGAAGATGCTGTTGAAAACATTGATGATGGTGATATTTTAGTTGCTCCTGCTACTGATAAAGATTATGTACCAGCTTTAGAAAAAGCAGCAGCGATTATCACTGAAGAACCAGGTGTTACTTCTCATGCTGCTACTACAGGTTTAGAATTAGATGTTCCTGTAATTGTAGGAGTATCTGGAGCAGTTGCTGATTTAGAAACAGGCGATACTGTAACAGTAGATAGTATCAGAGGTTTAATTTATAAAGGCGAAGCAAAAGTTTTATAAAAGCTTAATATATAAAAAATTAATGCGCAGCTAATAGCTGCGCATTAATTTTATTAATTATAGGCTAGGGATTCTTAATTGAATTGATTTAAATTTGCAATTATAATATATTATGATATATTTATAGGTGAGATAGGAAGTGATTGTATGTTAATTAAATTATTGTTGATATTTAGTTTAGTACCACTATTAGAATTTATGTTATTAATCGAATTAAGTGGAGTAGTGGGACTAGCTATGACTATACTTTTAGTTGCAGGCACTGGAGTAGTTGGAATCTCAATAGCTAGAGGACAAGGTTTGGCATTGATTGAAAATATTAAAGGCAAATTAAATCAAGGTCAAATGCCCAAAAACCAATTACTTGATGGAGGATTATTATTATTTGGCTCTGCATTATTGTTAACTCCAGGTTTAATAACAGATGTTCTAGGGTTTTTAGCAATTATACCTTTCACTAGACCATTACTTAGAAAAGTTGTTAAACATCAGATTTCAAGTAGTTTTTCTGTATCTTATGGTTCAAATCAAAAACAATATGATAATTATAATCAAAATAATATAGACGAAGAAATAATTGATATTACAGATTATGAAGAAATTGATGAAGAGGATCAGAAAGAACAGTAACAAGAAAGAGCAGTAACAAGAAAGAACAGTAACAAGAAAGAACAGTAACAAGAAAGAACAGTAACAAGAAAGAACAGTAACAAGAAAGAACAGTGACAAGAAAGAACAGTGACAAGAAAGAACAGTGACAAG
>JBNJFD010000020.1:0-18372 GCA_051746525.1 Bacillota bacterium
GGGCATGGGAAAGCAGAGTCGATTGCTACCAAAATTTTAGGATTAATTTTAATTGCTACAGGAATATTTTTAATCAAGGATGCAGTATTAAGCATTATCAGTGGAGAAGTTACGGTGCCTGGTAATTTAGTTTTATGGGTGGCAGCTTTATCTATTATAGTTAAATGGATTTTATATATTTATACTGCTAAGGTAGGGCGGGAAATTAACAGTAAAGGTTTAGTGGCAGATGCTAATCACCACCGCTCCGATTCCTTATCTTCAGTGGCTGCTTTAATTGGGGCAGCTGGGGCTAAAGCAGGTTTTTCTATCTTAGATCCTCTAGCAGGATTAGTAGTGGCCTTATTTATTGTTAAGGTAGGTTTTGAAATTTTATTAGATGCTATTGACGATTTAATGGATGCTGTCCCTAATCAAGAAAAAATAGATAAAATAAAAACAGAAGTAGATAAGATGGCAGAAATAATTGCAATTAGTGATATTAAATTAAGATCTTATGGTCCGCAATTATATGTTGATGTAGCAATTGTAGTGGATAATGAACTTACAGTTGTAGAAGGACATAAGATTGCAGTAAAAGTTAAAGAAAAAATAATGAATAATAATAGTAGTGTACGTGAAGTAATGGTTCATGTAGATCCTGAAGAAGCCTATAACAAGAGATAGGATAAGTTATTATCTTAAAAGATTAATAATAGAAGGGGACAATAAATTTAATGGAATTCAAAAATATAGCAATTAAACTAGTTTTTTTATTTTTAACCATAATAGTTTTAAGTGCTTGTAATAATTCTTTGCTAATAAAGAAATTCAATATAGACTCAAAAACATATCAACAGCAGGAATATTTTTTGCCCAAGCGAACAGTAAATTTTTCTGTTGAAATAGAAAATAATACAGATGAAGAATTAGATTATAAATGGACGGCTACGGGAGGAGAATTTTTAAAGAAAAATCAAAATCAAGTTAAATATAAAACTCCTAACTTGCCAGGGGAGTATGATTTATTTCTAACAGTAACTAATAATTCAGGAGAACAAATTAATCATCAATTTTCTTTTCAAGTTAAAGGTGATTATCCCTCTGAAGTTTCTTTAACTGATATAAGTACTAGTTCTTTAGAGTCTGGAGTTGAACTCAATTGGTCTCAGTATCAGGAAGATGATTTTCATACTTATAAGATTTTACGCAGCAGTAATCACTTTATTGATTCTAAAGCTCAAGTAGTGGGTACTATTACTGATAAAAATCAAACTTCTTATGTTGACCATGACATCAAGCCCCAGCAGGAGTATTCTTATCAAATTATGGTGATTAATAGAGAAGGATATTTGTCTGTTAGTAATGAAAAAATGATTAATACTTTGGGTCCCAAAATTAAAAAGACAGAGATACAGGGGCAATTTTCTGATATAGTGAGGGATGGCAGCAGGTCTAAATTGTATCTTAATGATGTAGAACAGCAGAGGTTATTAGTAATAGATAGTAATAGTCAGCAAGTAGAGCAAAAAATAGATTTAGATAACAAAATAGAAAAAATGTTTTTAGGAGAACAACAGGAATATTTATGGCTATTAGGTGCACAAGGGAAAAAGTTAATTAAAATTGATTTAGAAGATTTTTCTGAACAACAGTTTGATTTTAATCAAGAGATTAAAGATATTAGCTTAACAGCAAATCAGGTTTATGCGGCAGTAGCAGGAGAATATAATTTAATTGAATTTGATATTGGAGCCGAAGAAATTACAAATAAATATAAAATCACTGATGACGATAGTTTAGTTGATCCTTCTCAAATAGGGGTTTTAGAAGGACAATATTTATTTATCGATAAAGTTTTTGGAGAGAGTTTGATTTATCAGTTATCGGATTTGACAGAGCCGATTACTAAATTCGATATTGGAATAGTTAAGAATAGCATCTTTTACAAAACAAAAGATGAAACTCTGTTATATGTAGCTAACACTCATAATCCTTTACAAGTTTATGGAGGGGTTAAATCTGGAAAAATATATTTAAAAAATAAATTTGATAAATTAGGAACTCCAAATGATATGGTTATTGACCATGCTGGAGAGCAGATTTTTATAGCAGTAGATAAGACAATTTATATTTATTCCATCCCAGATAATGAACTATTAGATAAAATTAAATTGCAAAGACATGTTAATCAGTTAGTGTGGGACCAAAAACAATTATACCTATTAACTTCACAAATTAATGGAGAAAATCATAATTTAATGAAAGTAGAATTAGATTAATCCTTAAGGGGGTAGACCATGAAGTATGGTAATCGGGGAAAATCATTTGAATTAATGATTCAAACCTCTAATCAACAATATAAATTTCAAGATAAAGCAGTAATTCAAAAGATACCTACTCCAGTTAAAGTTTTGGATATAGATTCCTATACTGGGAAAATAAGAAGCGGTTTTTATGAGCAAAAATCAACAGTTGATTATATGGGAACTTATAAGGGTGTAGGGATTGCTTTTGAAGCTAAAGAAACCAATGTGGAAACTAGATTTGATTTAAGTAATGTTAAAGAACATCAATACGATTTTCTAAAATCATGGGTCCAGAGTGGGGGCATAGGATTTGTTTTAGTTCAATTTAGTACTTTAGATGAAATTTATTATCTCCCTTTTAGTTTATTAGCAAAATATTGGGAAAAAATGAATAAAGGGGGGCGTAAAAGTATACCTTATAAGGAAATAGCTAAAGAAGAATATGAAATTGATAGCGAGGGGATGATAATAGTAGATTATTTGTCAATAGTTAATAATATTTTAAATAATAATAAATCAACTTGATTTTTAGATGTATATATAATAAAATTATAAAAGAGGTAACTAAAATACAGATATTATACGTATTTTAACATAAGTTGTTTTAGAGATAAGTTAGGAGGGCTAACATGGCTAAAGAAATATTAATTACAGATGATGCTAATTTTATGAGAACGATGCTTTCTAAAATAGTTGAAGATAATGGCTATGAAGTTGTAGGAACTGCAGAAAATGGAAAGGATGCAATTGAAAAGTATAAGGATTTAGAGCCGGATTTAGTTACTATGGATATTACAATGCCTGGGATGGATGGGATTGAAGCAACTAAAGGAATTGTAGAATATGATCCAGATGCTACAATTGTTGTATGTAGTGCTATGGGCCAGAAACCAATGGTTTTAGAAGCTATTGAAGCAGGAGCAAAAGATTTTATTGTAAAGCCAATTAAACCTGAGAAGGTAAAAGAAACTTTAGATAAGTTATTAGAGGAGTAAACTATCTTAGCTTTTAACAGTTAATCTAACCGGATTAACTGTTTTTTATGTCTCTTATTTTGCAGAAGGTAGTTAGTTTAATTACTGCTTTAAGTGCCTGTTGTATTTTAACAAGAGGCACATTTACTATTTTTGCAAATTTTAATTTATAAAAAAGGTAAAAGAGTTCTTTTGTAGAAAGTAATAGATTAAGCGAATTTAAGTTTGAATTGATTATTAAAATAAGTTATGAAATTAGATTATCTAGGTAATAATAATTAGTAAATTGAAAAATTAATTAATAGGGGGATTTTAATTTATGTCTGAAAAAGCAGTTAAAGTAATGGTAAAAGGTAGAATTCAAGGGGTTGCTTATCGGGCTTCCACACAGCAAAAAGCTACGCGATTAGGTATTAATGGATATATTAGAAATGTATCTGGTAATGAAGTAGAGGTATTAGCTCAGGGAGCAGAAGATGATTTGTTAGAATTAATTAACTTTTTAGAATCCGGCACTTCAGGAGCTGAGATTGATGAATTTGATTATGATTGGATTGAACCAGATGAAGATCACTTCCGATTTACTATTAGATATTAATTGAGGTGATGTATTTTGATTTTTGATAAATTGAAAAAATTATTAGGTTTAAAGAAGAAAAAAAATTTAATAAAAGTAGTAGTTGTTTGTAATCAATGTAAGCAGGAAATCAAATCTGTATTTAGGAAAAATTATGATTTGCAAACTGCTTATGGAGTTGAAGAATATGATTATGGGATTAACAAGGAATTAGTTTGTCCTAATTGTTATAGTTCTATTAATTTATCTTTAGAATTAGACAATAATTTAGAAATTTTGAAACAAGAAATTAATAATGGGAAAATTATTGATGATGAAGGATGATTTTATAAGTTAGAGAAGGGGCAGTTAGATTTGAACTTAGGAGGATTAAAATTGGACATGAGTTTTGCTAATTATCTCACTTTAACCCGAATTTTTATCTTACCCCTATTTTTATTTATCTTTTTTAGTACTTTCACACATAATTACTTAATTGCTGGTATAGTATTAATTTTATCTAGTTTAACTGATTTTTTAGATGGTTATGTAGCACGAAAATATAATCAGACTTCTAAATTGGGTAAATTATTAGATCCTTTAGCTGATAAAGTTACTTTAATTGCAGTATTTATTGCATTTGCTGTTAAAGATTTTTTACCATTAGAAATTATAATGATAATTGTAATTCGTGAGCTTGTAGTACTATTAGGTTCTATAATTATATACTTTAATCGGGATGATATTATTGATCCTAGTTTAATTGGTAAAATAGCAACTTGTTCATTGTATATAAGTGCTTTATCTTATATTTTTGATATTTACCTATTAAAAGCAATTATTTTTTTGGCAGTCCCGTTAGCAGTCATTTCTGGATTCGACTATTCTTTTAAGGCTATTTACAGTTTTTTGAATAATCAAGAAACTTAATATTCAACTCCATAACTAGAAGGTGGAAATTTCCAACTGATATTTTGATAAGGGCAGCCGAAAGGGCAGGCGAGACATTCAATACAATTGTGGTAGTCAATAATGATTTTTTTTTCTTCTTTAGACCAATGAAATACATTGGTAGGACAGAACTTAGTACAGTATTTCTCTTGACATTGTTGGAGGCAGACTTTAGAATCAGCAATCTTAATGTGTGATTTTGGAGCAACTTTAATAGTGATGTGTTTTAAAAAATCTGTAGTTTTTTTATTAATTTGAACTCGCCCCTTTCTTTTAAAGCAACTAGGATTAATAAACACTAAAGTGGTTAATAATATAAAACAAATCAGTTATAATTTGGTGCATTGCTTTCCTATCAAAAGTTTCTTTTTTGATTTTATTAATTTTTTTTGTAGTAGAGATTAATTCTGTATCGAAAAATTTATATGCAGCCTCATTAAAAGATTTAGATAAAAAGAATTCGATATCAAGATTGTTTTGATAATAATTATCCGTGGTTAGTTCTTTTTTAATATCTTTGACAAAAAAGCTATTCATTATTTTATTTTCATATTTTTTGAGGGTAGCAGCAGTAAAATCTTGAGCTGCTTGAGCTTGAGTAATCACTTCTGCAGCATAAATACCACTTAGCATAGCTAAATCTGTTCCTCTACGTCCCGAAACTAACATGGCGGCATTACCGGCTACTAAAACTCCGTGGTCATATAATTGTGGTATTTTATTATAGCCCCCATGAGGAATTGTTAGTGCTTTATAATTAATTAATTTAGCGTTTTTAAGTAGTCGTTTCATCAGCGGATGTTTTTTGAATTTATGCATCATTTGCTGTAGTTCAAGACCTTTTTGATTTAAATGATCTAAGTTAGCTCCTAAGGTTAGAGAAATAGAATTTTTATTAGTCCACAGCCCACCTTTACCATTTACATTAGAAGCAGCATAACCCAACATTCCAATAATGGTTCCTTCTCCTTTTTCTAGATTGAATCTAGAATTAATTTCTTTTTGAGACAAAGCGAAATCTTCTTTAATATATAGTTTAAAATCTTGTGCTTCTAATTCATCTCTTAAACCCGCTTTTGATGTTAACATTGCTTGTGCCCCTTCAGCTAAAAGAACAATATCAGAGGAGATTGTAATTCCTGAATCTAGTTTAACACCGCTCACTTGATTTTTAAACAAAGAATTTTTTTTATAGAGTAGATCTTCTACTACAGTATTAGTTAATAATTCTGCGCCTGCCTGCACTGCTTGTTGGGCAAACCATCTATCAAATTTACTGCGAATTACTGAGAATTTATTATAAGGTGCAGTAGCAAAGTTAAAACCACTAAATCCTAACTTAACTGCTGAAGTTGTATCCATTAGCCATAATTCTTCTGAAACTATAGCTCTTTCTAAAGGTGCAGTCTTCCAAAATTCAGGAATTACTTGAGCAGTTGCTTTACGATAAATTGTACCCCCAAACATATTTTTAGCTCCAGGATAGCTGCCGCGTTCAATTAATAATACTGCTAAGTTGTTTTGGGCCAATTTAATAGCAGCAGCTGTTCCAGCAGGACCAGCCCCCACAATAATCACATCATAATATTGTTTCTCTATAATAATTCACCTCTCTTGTCAGTATTATTAACTTAAACTAAAAAAATATTAATTAATAGTGGAAAAAATATTAAAGCTATGATTTTTATTTTTTTTGGTAAGACTATAGAGAACAGGCAGTAGAGTTAGTGAGGTGGGGAAAATATTTAACTTATTAACTAATTATTTTAATAATTTGCATCAAACTACGGACAAACATATTTTATTTAGATTAATATTAATTGCTGTGGTGATTATGGTTTTAAGTGCAGTAGCAATTTTGATGGTAGAACAGGGAGGAGATTTTAATAATTTTTATGATGCTTTATGGTGGGTAATAGTAACAATAACTACTGTAGGCTATGGTGATAAATATCCTCATTCTTTTTTAGGGCGGAGTATAGCAGTAGTTTTAATGTTTTTAGGTGTTGCTGTAGTTAGTGGTTTAACAGCAAAATTTTCTGATTTATTAATTGGCAGCAGCCGCAGAAAGGAGTTAGGTGAGGTGGCAGCAAATTATAATAATCATTTAATTGTTTGCGGTTGGAATAAAAAGACGAGGAGTATAGTTTATCAAATTTTGGAAGAAGAAATTGAAAACAAACAAGTAGTACTCTTAGCAGATATTGAACGAGATCCATTTGTAGATAATGATGCAGTTCACTTTATTCACGGGAAAATTGATCAAGAAGATAGCTTGAGAAAAGCAGGAGTAGAATCAGCTCGGGCTGCAGTTATTCTTAATGAAACTGATAATGATGCTCGAACAGTATTAAGTGTTTTAACTATTGAAAATTTAAATCCTGATATTTATACTATTGCAGAGATTAGTGATAAAGAAAATAAAGTTCATCTAACTAATGCTCAAGTTGATGAAATTATAGTGAGCAGTTCCATTAACAGCCAATTATTAGTTAGAACTGCTTTATATAGTGGGATATCTCAAGTGATAGAGCAGTTATTATCTAATCAAAGTGGTCGTCAGATTTACATGTTAACTGCTACTGAAGAAGAAATAGGTGCTGAATTTATTGATTTGTTAATCAAATATAAAAAGCAGTCTAGTTTAATTTTGATTGGGATTAAACGGCAATCTGAAACATTAACTAATCCAGTTAATGATGAAAAGATTAGAAAAGGCGATAAGTTAATTTACATTGCTTCTGGAGAATTTGTAGAACCTAGTTTAAATTAAAAAATGATTATCAAAATTAAGAGTTGATAAATATACTATAGCAGGGAAGGAGTGATGCTATGTCTGATTATAGATTAACTGCTGCTGAATTAAGCTATGACTGTAATCTAGAACAATTCAAATTTGCTACAACTGCTGAATTAAAAGGTGAATTTGACTTAGGAGGACAGCAAAGAGCTATTACAGCTATAGATTTTGGCTTGCAGATAAAAGAACCAGGATATAATATTTACACCCTTAATTTTGAAGCAGAAGAAGAAATTAAATACATATTAAGAACAGTGAAAGAAATTGCTGCTCAAGAAGAAAGAGCATCAGATTTATGCTATGTGCATAACTTTTCTAATCCTGAACAACCTATAGCTTTAGAATTTAATGCTGGTTTAGGGATAGAATTCAAATCTAAATTAGAAAATAAAATTAAAACAATTAAAGAGGAGATTAATAAATTATTAAGTAGTGAACAATATAATAATCAAAAGAGAAAAATAAAAAAGAAATATCAAACAAAAACCCAAAAAATATTTACAGCAGTAAAAGCAGAAGTTAAAGAGATGGGATATTTATTAATTAAAGAAGAGAATGGTTTTTCAATAACTCCTTTATTAGAAAATGGTAGTCCTATGAGTGAAGAAAAATATAATAGCCTGCCTTTAGAGGAACAAGAACAAATAGATGTGCAGGTAGCAGAAATAAACAATAAAATTGACCAGATTTTTAACTGTTTAGATAGCATAGAAGAAAAATTTGAAGCGGCAATAACTAAATTAAATAATAATTTAGCAGCTAAATTAGTTAAAAAACAATTAGAAGAATTATATGTTAGTTTTGCTGACAATGCAAAAGTTATTAATTATTTAAGTGATTTAGAAACAGATATTTTAGCTAATATAGATAAATTCAAAGAAAAAGAAGAGCAGGAGATTTTTTTAGTTCCTAAAGAGAAAACTGATGATTTTTATAAGTATAAAGTTAACTTGGTAGTAAATAATAAAAATTTCAAAGGATCGCCAGTAATTAAAGAAGATAATCCTACATATTATAATTTGATGGGAAGAGTTGAATATAAAAATTTACAAAATGGTTTAGATACAAACTTTACCCAGATTAAGACAGGCTCCTTACAGCAGGCGAATGGAGGATATCTTATTTTAGAAGCTGCTAGATTAGTAACTAATTTTAAAGCCTGGCAGTTATTAAAACAAGTTTTGAAAACAGGTCAGATCCAAATGGAAAATTTAGGAATGGAATATGAGCAGATTCCTTTGGCTACTTTAATGCCAGAAGCAGTAGCAATGAATTTGAAAGTAATTTTAGTCGGTAGTGCACAATTATACTATTTATTACAGCATTATGATCCTGAATTTAAAGAATTATTTAAAATTAAAGCAGATTTTTCTATTGAAGTGCAGCGGACTAAATTAAATACTTATAAATTAATTCAATATATAAGTTATAAATGTAAAGAAGAAGGGCTATTAGAATTAAATTGTAGTGCGGTAGAAGAGGTAATTAAATATTGTTCTCGTAAAGCAGGAAATCAAAACAAATTAGAAATTAAGTATAGTCAGATTTCTTCATTACTAAAAGAAGCAGATGTAATTGCAAAACAAAAACAAAATGATTTGATTACTAACCAGGATATAAAAGAGGTTCAAGCTAAGAAGAAGTATTGGTACGGCAAATATGAAAGTAAGTTAGAGCAATCATATTTAGAAGATAAGATATTGATTGATGTAACTGGGTTTAAAATAGGCGTAGTTAATGGTCTGTCAATTATTGATTTAGGAGATTATACTTTTGGGCGTCCTACTAAAATAACTGCTGTAGTTTATAAAGGGGAAGAAGGGGTGGTTAATATTGAAAGAGAAATTAATATTAGCGGTAAAATTCATAATAAAGGAGTTATGACTTTGGAAAGTTATTTAGGCAATCATTTTGCTCAAGAAGTAAATCTTAATTTATCAGCCCGGATTTGTTTTGAACAATTATATACGGGAATAGATGGTGATAGTGCTTCTAGTGCTGAATTATATGCTTTATTATCTGCTTTATCTAAAGTTCCTATAAGACAAGATATAGCAGTTACAGGTTCTATTAATCAAAACGGAAAAATTCAACCTGTAGGAGGAGTTATAGAGAAAATAGAAGGATTCTTTAACTTTTGTAAAATGAAGGGGCTAACTGGTAGTCAGGGTGTTATTATTCCTGAGCAAAATAAAAAAGATTTAATTTTAGCTCCAGAGATAATTGAGGCAGTTAAAGATGAGCAGTTTAATATTTATACTATTACTAATGTTAGTGAAGGACTTAAAATTCTAATTAGGCAGGAGCAAGAAGATATAAATAATTTAGTACAGCAGAGAATTAATAACTGGGCTAAGAAGAAGCTAGAAAGTAATTAAATTTCTAATAAATTTAATCTTAAAAAGGGATATTGCTTATTTTGTAGAAAATAATAATAGAATGTCAATTAAAACCATAGTCTGTTAAATTAGTATCAGTAACATAGGAAAAACAGTTCGAAGGGGGATTTTTATGGATGCAAGTGAATCATTAAAAACTTTAAGGGAAAAGTACAAAAATAATGGTTATCGGTTATCAAAAAGTGATTCTAAAGCAGCCAGACAGATGATAGTTGAATTATTAAAGGAAAATAAAATGCAGAAAATTTCTGAAGCAATTGATTATGTAATAGATTTTCCAGCAACTATTGGGATTAGGGCTTATATGAATTATTATCAGAAATTAGATGATAATCGGCAGCAGATTTTAAGCAAAATGTTGGTCAATAATGATAACTTTAAAGAGAATACAAACAATAAAAGTATTGACCGCTCATCGGTATTATTAGACAAGATGATTGCTAATGATAATGTAGGGCAAGAACAGATATACTTTGTATTAAAGCATGTCTGTAAGTTAGTTTTAAACAATTTAAAAAGTGGTGAAGCTAAAGAAGAAGATAAGAAGAAATTATTAAGCGTTTTTAATTCTAAAGATGATGTAACTTCTTTAAAATTTGCTTTAGCCAAAGAACAACGGATAAAAAATAATTTAAAAGAGCAGGTACAGCAGCAAGAACAGAAAATAAAAAAGTTACAAGCTGAAATTAAGAAATTAAAAAAAGAAAATAAGAAAAAAGATAAAAAAAGGATGTTTGGTTTTTGGTAATTTATGAGGGGGCCAAAGATGAATGCAGTAGCAGAAATTTATCATTTGTTTCATAGTGGTGTAGCAGTAAAATTAGCAGACAAGTTATTGGTTTTTGACTATTATAAGGATGATTCAACTGCAGAGCAAAGGACATTAAATAACGGTGTTATTGGTAAAGACCTACTGCAAGAAGTAGAGGATGTATTTGTTTTTGTTACTCATCGACATCATGATCATTTTAATCGAGTTATTTTTGATTGGGAAGAGTATAATCAAAATATTAAATATATTTTAAGTGCGGACATAAAATTAGGAGCAAAGAAAAATAAAAATAATCTGTATCAAATGGCTAAGTATCAAGAATTAGAAGTAGCTGATTTGAAAATTGAAACTTATGGCACTACCGACGAGGGTTTATCTTTTTATGTAACAGTAGAAGGGCTAACTATTTTCCATTCTGGAGATTTAAATTGGTGGCATTGGAATAAATTCACTCCTGAAGAGCGCAAAGTTGAAGAAGATGATTTTAAAGCAGAAGTAGAAAGATTTAAAGATAAAAAGATTGACATTGCTTTTGTTCCTGTAGATCCTAGATTAGAAGAACATTACTATTTAGCCGGAGAGTATTTTGCTAAAACAGTAAAACCCCAACTATTAGTACCGATTCATTTTAGCAGTAATTATTATATTACTGAAAAATTTGCTTCTAAAATTAGTGATTTAGATGTGGAGAGTACTATTCTTACTAAACGAGGTCAAAAAATAGAATATCAAATTTAATTTTATTAGTTCTTCTTTCTTTAATTAGGGAGAAGAACTTTTTTATTTAAAAATTGTTTGACATTAAATGCTAATCAATGCTAAAATGTTTTGTGAATCATGAGTCTAAACTATTATAATAGGAGGAGATTAATATGTCTGCAGAACAACGAGAATTTAAAACTGAAACTCAAAAGATGTTAGATTTGATGATTAATTCGATTTATACAAATCAAGAGATTTTTCTGCGGGAGTTAATTGCTAATGCTTCTGATGCGATTGATAAGGTTAAATTTCAATCTTTAACTGATGTAGATATGTTAGATGGAGATTCAGATTTTGAAATTTATTTAGATGTAGATCAAGAAGAAGAGCAATTTATTATTTCCGATAATGGAATTGGTATGACTTATGAAGAAGTAATAGAAAACATTGGTACTATTGCTCAATCTGGTTCTCAAGAGTTTATTAAAAAACTGCAGGAACACCAAGATGATGAAGATGCTGTAGATTTAATTGGTCAATTTGGTGTAGGTTTTTATTCTGCTTTTATGGTAGCAGATAGGGTGACATTACTTACTAAATCTCCAAAAGCAGAGCAGGGTGTAAAATGGGAATCTCAAGGTGATGGGACGTATACAATTGAAAAAATTGATAAAGAACAGCGGGGAACAACAATTAAATTGCATCTTAGAGATAAATTTACTAGTGATGGTGAGGAAATAGATATAACAGACCGTCAAAATATTGAAAGATTAGTTAAAAAATATTCTAATTATGTACAATACCCTATCAAGATGAAATTTTACCAGGAAGATGAAGATGGAGAAACTACAGAAGAAGAAAAAACACTTAATACAATGAAACCACTGTGGACTAAAAATAAACATAATATTTCTGATGAACAATATGAAGAGTTTTATCAAGAAGTTTTTCATGACTTCATGCCTCCGTTAGAAGTAATACATAAAAAGGTAGAAGGTTTAGTAAAATATACTACTTTATTGTTTATTCCTCAGCAGGCTCCTTCTAATCTTTATTCTGAAGATTTTGAGCAGGGAATTCGACTATATTCAAAAAATAATTTTGTAATGGAAAAATGTCAAAAACTATTGCCGGATTATTTAAGGTTTGTAAAGGGGTTAGTAGATTCTCCCGATTTCTCTTTAAATCTATCTCGAGAAACATTACAAAATAATAAGCAATTAAAAGTGATTGCCAAAAATTTAGAGAAGTCTGTATTAAAAAGATTGAAAAGAATGTTAAATAACAGACGTAATGATTATAAAGAATTTTGGGATGAATTTGGTCAGCTAATTAAAAGTGGAATTAATATGACTTATGGAGATAAAAGAGAAAAACTAGCGAATTTATTACTTTATCCTTCTTCTCATGCTGAAGATGGATTGACAACTCTAGAGGAATATGTAAATAGAATGACTGAAGACCAAAATACAATTTATTATGTGACTGGTGAAAATGAAACTACAGTTGAAAAATTACCTCAAATGGAATTGCTGCAGGAAAAAGGTTTAGAAGTATTATATTTCTTTGATGAAATTGATGAATTTGTAATTAATAATTTGCAGCAATATCAAGAAATAGAGTTTAAATCAGTATTAAGTGAAGACTTAGATTTATTAGATGAAGAGTCAGAAGATGAAGATAATCAGCAAGAATCAGAAGAACTATTAGAAGCTATTAAAGATAATTTAGATGCTAAAGTTGATGATGTTCGTCTTAGTAAAAGATTAAAGTCTAGTGCTGTATGTTTAGTTAGTTCAGAAGCAGGGATGAGTATGTCGATGGAAAAAATTCTTAAACAAATGGATCAAAACATGGGCCAAGCTGAACGGATATTAGAGATTAATCCTAATCATGAGTTGTTCTCTAAACTAAAGGATATCTATCAAAGCCAGGGGAATTCAGAACAATTAACTCAATATAGTGAATTGCTATATTCTCTAGCGGCTTTAGTAGAAGGATTTACACCTGATGACCCAGTAGAGTTTAGCAATAAAATAACAGAATTAATGGCCGAATAATCTTAATCTTTTTTGATCATTTTCATTAGTTGGGTCAAAAGGATTAAAACTGGGATAATATCCCAGTTTTTTTGCTTTAATTAAGGAAATAAAGTAAATTTACAAGGAGTATTCTAATTAGTGTAGAATTAATAACACTGAACTATAAGTGTATAATAAGGAAAGGATATAAATATTAATTAATGAATTATTAGGGCTGTTATAGGCTTAGACTCGTTTTATGGGGAAGTCTAAATTAAAAAAAGGGTGATGATAATTGATTTTAAAAAGTGAGCTTATTCAAAAGCTGGATGTTATTGGGACGAGGTATATTTCTGAGCTGTCTTTTAAAGACCAAGAAAAGGCCCGAGTGATGCTTAGTGAAATTACAAAGTTAGTAGAAAAAGTTGTTTTTCAAAATGAATTTAACAATCAAGACCGTAAAGAAGAAATTTCTCGCAAGCAATTTATGAAGTTATTAGATATTTTAACCCAGGAAGAATCCTTTGTTAAACAAAAAAATATGTTAGTAATGACTTCTTTACAAAAGAAATTTACAGTTGACCAAGTTTATCGAATTTTACATTGCATCTCGGATATAGATAATAAATTTACTGTGTTGGAGTTATTAGTGCCTAATATAGCTAATCCTAAAGATAGTTATACATTATTTGAGTATGTAAAGAATTTAGAACTTAAGCAGGATGATTAATGGGTGAAATATCATAAAGCAAGTAATTTAGGAAAGGAGTGTAAAAATGGGATATTATTTAGAAGTTTTAAGTGAATATGTACAATTTGAAGGACGAGTACGACGTAAAAAGTTTTGGATATTTAGTTTAATTAATTCTGTAATTGCCTATATAACTGCTTTTGTTTTTCTTCCTTTATCCATGTTATATAGTTTAGCTGTGTTTTTACCAGCTTTAGGAGTTACTATTAGAAGATTGCATGATACTGACCGTAGTGGTTGGTGGTGGCTAATTAGTGCAATTCCAGTAATTGGACATTTTATTTTATTAATATTTTTAGTCCAAGATAGCACTCCTGGAACTAATCAATATGGGCCAAATCCTAAAGAAGAGTTAGCTATAGAAGGAGATTACCAGCAGCAGTCGATTGATTCTACAGAAAATAGGGCTACTTGGTTGGAGGAAAGAGAAACTGGTAGTCAGCTTAAATGTCAAGATTGTGGAGAGATAGTTGATTTAAATACTCGTTTTTGTGCTAATTGTGGAGCTAAAATAGTACCAGATGAACAATTAAGGTGTGATAATTGTAATACTGCACTGGAAGAAGGGACAAACTTTTGTCCTGAATGTGGGACTGATATCAGTTAAAATAGAAGACCATATAATTAAATCTGGACTAAAAGTCCAGATTTAATTATGCAATTGATTTTTATTTTTTAGAAGGAAATTAGACCTAATTTGTAGAAGTAATCCATATAATAACTAAATTATTTTAATTTTTGAAATAAAATTAGAGTTAAAATAGAAAAATAGGAGGTTGGTTATATTGAAGGTTAAAGTATTAATTTTAAGTTTAATAATGGTTTTGACATTAAGTCATGTGGTTTTAAGTCAAGGTAATGAGTTGGTTGAAGTAGTAAAAGAAGGTAATCTTGTAGAACTGCAAAAAACATTAGAAGACACTTCTAATGTGAATCAAACTGATGATGAAGGCAATTCAGCTTTGTTGTGGGCTGTTAAAAAAGGAAATCCAGCGGCAGTAAGAATTTTATTAGAAAATGAAGCAGAGGTTGATTTAGAAAACAAAGAGGGTTTAACAGCTTTAGAAATTGCTCAACAAAATAAGGACCAGCAAATAATTAAGCTATTACAGTTATTTGCAGACGAAACCAAGCAGAAACAATTATTATTTTTAGCAGCAGAACAAGGGTATCAAGAATTAGCAAAAGCAGTAATTTCTAATGGGGTAGATGTTAATTCTCCTGATGCTGATGGTAATACGGCATTGCTTAAAGCAGCACAAACTAATAATGTAGAGCTAATGAAGTTATTAATTGCTAATGGGGCTGAAATTAATAACAATTCTGCTTTAACTGTTGCTATTAGTGAAGAACATATAAGAGCAGTTGAGATTTTAATCGATAACGGAGCAGTTGTGAAAGAGGAAAATGATGATTTAACTTCTTTGATTTATGCAGCTCAACAAAACAAACCACAAGTAGTAGAGCTGTTAATTGACAAAGGTAGAGAGGTTAATCAAAGTGATAGTAATGGAATGACTCCTTTAATTCATGCAGCTCAAAATGGTAGTTTAGAAGCAGCAGAGGCATTAATTGATAATGATGCAGCAGTAAATCACAGGGATGATAGGGATTTAACTGTATTAATGTATGCAGCTATTGAAAATAGCTTTCAAGTTGCGGAACTTTTATTAGAGCAGGGAGCAGAAGTAGCAGCAGTCGATAGTCAAGATCAGACAGCGTTAATGCATGCGGCTAAAGAAAATAGCGTTGAGACAGCAGAAGTATTGATTGAATTTGGAGCACAGGTTGAACAAAAAAATTCAAATGGATTAACACCTTTACTTATTGCAGTAAGAGAAGATAATGCTAAAGTGGTGAAGAAATTAATTGATCATGGAGTAAATATTAATGGGGACTATTTTTATACTCCGTTGATGATTGCAGCTTATAATAATAATGTTAAAGTTACTAGAGTTTTAATTGCAAATGGTGCTGAAATCAATGCTACTAATAGTTATGATGAAACTGCTTTGAGTTTGGCCCAGAAACATGGTAATGATGCTGTAATTAGTGTGCTAAAAAGAGCAGGAGCAAGGTAAATTAGAAAGAAATAATGATTTCTCTGATGAAATACTAACCTAACATGAATCATGTTAGGTTTTTATTTTTTTAATTAAAAAAACTTCTAGAATTAGGGAGATCTTTTTTGACAAGCAAATAAGAAATTAATATAATAATTATATTATTTACACAACTTTGACACAAATTCAACATAGTAATTGTTATGAACTTAAGGAGTGAATTTAGCTGTGGAAACAAGTACTTCAATTGATGCAGTAGCAATTAATACAATGTGGGTTTTATTAGCTTCCTTTTTAGTTTTTTTTATGCAGGCTGGATTTGCAATGTTAGAGGCTGGTTTTACCCAGGCTAAAAATTCGGGCAATATCATTATGAAAAATATAATGGATTTTTCTATTGGCACAATAGTTTATTGGTTTATTGGTTTCGCTATTATGTTTGGTTTAGGTAATCAATTCATTGGAGGTATAGGGTTTCCTCTGCAGGGGAGTTTTAATCATTTAGGATTAGATATTCCTTTAGCGGCTTTTTGGATTTTCCAAGCAGTTTTTGCTGCTACTGCTGCGACTATTGTTTCTGGAGCTATGGCTGGTAGAATAAAATTTGTTGGATATTTAGCTTATAGTGTTGTAATTACAGGTTTTATTTATCCAGTTGTAGGACATTGGATTTGGGGTGGTGGCTGGCTGTCGAATATGATTGATTTTTCTGGTTCAACTGTTGTTCATTCTGTAGGTGGATGGTCAGCTTTGGCAGGGGCTAAGGTTATCGGACCTCGCTTAGGCAAATACAATCAAGATGGCAGCAGCAATCAAATAGCAGGGCATAATCTATTAATTTCTGCTTTAGGAGTTTTTATTTTATGGTTTGGCTGGTTTGGTTTTAATACAGGTAGTACTTTTGCAGGAACTAATCTTAAAATAGCTGATATTGCAGTAGCAACTAATTTATCTGCAGCTGCCGGTGCTACTTCGGCTTTGCTAGTTAGTTGGTTCAAAACTGGTAAAGCTAATGTGAAGTTGACTTTAAATGGTGCTTTAGCAGGATTAGTTGGAATTACTGCAGGATGTGCAGTAGTTGATAATTGGGCAGCAATAGTTATTGGAGCATTATCAGGAGCTACTTTGGTTTATTCTACAGATTTTATTGAGCAAACCTTAAAAATAGACGACCCTGTATCTGCAGTTTCTGTACATGGAGTTTGCGGTTCTTTAGGAACTTTATTGGTAGGTTTCTTTGCTGTAGAAGGTGGTTATTTTTATGGTGGAGGTTTAGATTTGTTCTTTACTCAACTTAAAGGTGTAGTTAGCGTGTTAATTTGGAGTTTTACTACAGCTTATATTTTATTTAAGATAATAGATAATATAATAGGTTTAAGAGTTTCTAATTTAGAAGAAAGATACGGCTTAGATAAAGCCGAGCATAATACTAGTACCTATTCTAATTTTGGTTATTTAGGGGCAGAAGTAGAAAAATTTAATTCAGAGTTGATTACAGATTTCATTAATGTAGAATTTGCTGGATTAGAGCAGGCAATAGAAACTGGTTTAGAAAAAATTACTAAGTTTATTGCAGCAAATAGCAGTTATATATATCTGTTTGATGAGAAACAAGAAACGGCTAAGAAAACCTATGTTTATCTGACTACTGAGGCTGCTCCTGAAATAAAAGATGAATTAGCAGTTGCTGATTTGCCTTGGTTAATGTCACAGATCAATTCTTTTGAAAATACTGTAATTACTTCTTTAGATGAGCTCCCTCCTACAGCTAAGAAAGAACAGAATTTTTTTGCTAACAATAATTTAGATTCTACAATTATAATTCCCCTTATTTATGAAAACTCAGTAATTGGTTTTTGTTTATTAGAAGATATAGCTAAACAGAAATTAGGAGAGTATAATATTTCATCTTTGTTTGATATTATAAACGAGGCTTTTGGAGAAGCTTTAAAAAGAAAAGAAATAGAAGAAGAAATAAAACAAAATATGGACGAACAGAAGTTATTGCTAGACAATATAAAAACCCAAATTTGGTATATCAAAGATCCCGAGACCTATGTAGCAGCAAATCAAGCACGAGCTGATTTTTTAGGAG
>JBNJFD010000021.1:0-17936 GCA_051746525.1 Bacillota bacterium
ATAATCAAGACCAACAATAGATAAAATTTTAATTCCTATTCCCCCACCAACTACTCCCAAAAAACTACCTATAATACCTAATATCACAGCTTCTAAAATAAACAAAATTAAAATTTCTTGCTGCTTTAACCCCAAAGCACTTAGCATTCCTATTTCCCTTGTTCGCTCTTTAACTATCATAATCATTGTACTACTAACCACTATACAAGCTAATAAAATTACAAAAATATACACCAAATTATATATTTTCTGCCCTACTTGTAAATACTGAATTAAACTATTGCCTTGATTCCAAGGGCTAATTTTATATTTCCCTCCAGCTTTGTTTTTAGCAAAAACCTCTTTTACTTGAGGCATAACTTCCTCTACTTTATTATAATCCGCTGTTTTAATTAATAATTCTGTACTCATGTCAGGCATAGCAAGCATAGTTTGTGCTTCTAATAATGATAAATAAAAACTTTTTTCATCAAGCAATTTAAATCCACTATCTATTGAACCTACAATTTTTACTGTACTACCTTTGAAAGAACCCCAGGCTGTAGTATAAACAATTGTTATTTTATCTCCTATTTCTGCATTTAATTTTTTTAATAATTCAACTCCTACAATTATCTCTTGTTTGCCAGGCTTAATCATCCTACCTTTTTTTAAATACTCTTCAACTTCTGTAAAAGCAATCTCTTTTTTAGGGTCAACTCCCCAGCCCATCATAGTTATTAACTCATCTGCTCTACTAACAGCAGCCCCAAATTTTAGGCGCGGTATAACTTCTTCAACACCTTTAATCTGTTGCAATTGATTCTGCATTCTACTAATTCCCTGACCATCAAATCCATCAACAGGATAATTGAGGGATAACAACCTTTGTTTTTGTTCATATTTTTGATGAATTACTTTAATATGACCAGCGTCATATTGAATATGTAATTCAAACATAGAATCAATCATCCCTACTACCAACCCTCTCAACATTACCACCATCATTACTGCAAAAGCAATTACAATTATTGAAATCGCTGTTCTCAATTTGTTCCTAAACAAATTTTTAGCTGCTAACTTTAGTAAAAACACCATTTTCTCACCTCTTTTAACCCTGGATAGCTTCCACTGGGTCTTGTTGTGCTGCCCAATATGCTGGGGGAATACTAGCTATTACTGATAATATAACCCCCGCTCCAAAAATCAATATAAAGTGAAAGGGAGCCCATTTGCCATACAGTTGTCCTATTATTGGCAGTCCAAAAGTCTGCTCTCCTAATAATGCAGACAAATCAATACCATAATGGACTAAATAGTAAACCCCTCCTCCACTTAACACTAAGGCAATTAATCCTCCAATAAATCCTATCCCTGCTGCTTCAATCATAAACATTAAAATTATTTCTTTATTTCTAAATCCTAAGGCTTTCATCATTCCAATTTCTTTAACCCTCTCTAAAGCAGCTAAAATAATAGTATTAACAATTCCAAGTGCTGCAATCATCAAAACAATTGACATCATAACTAAAGTTTCTATATTTTGAGCCCGATTCATAGCAATTACTGACTTAGCTAAATCCCGCCAGGAATGAGCTTTAAGTTCTCTCATGTTTATTATTGAACTCCTATTTAATTGTTTTACTACTGCATTTACATCTCGATTTTCATTTAATTTTATTACAATTTGGCTAGCCTTACCCTCTACATTTAAAGCCTGCTGTGCTATATTTAAAGGAATATATACATAATTGCGATTAACATCTGGATTTTGAGTATTAACTAACCCTACTATTTCTGCATCAATTGTATTAAAAGTTTTTTCTGATGTTTTAACTAATAACGTCAAATAATCACCAGTTTTTAAATCCATTAAATTAGCTAACTTTTTCCCTAATACTGCTTGATAACCATCATTGCTAAAATAACTTCCTTCTAATATATAATTATCAGTTTTGAAAACTTTCTGTGCTTGTTGATAGTCTATCCCATACCCAGTAACTGGCAGTTCATCAACCCCATTGTTTAATTTAGCTGCAAACTTTAATTGAGGAGCTACAGACTTAATAGCATCTATTTGTTTAATCCTTTGTTTCAAATTAGAATCCCAAGCAATTAAATTTTCTAAAGGCAAATCTTCTTTTTCTGCCCAATACTTATGGTTAACTAGCTGCAAATCTCCAGTTTCTAAGTTGATTAAATTGTTAAAAGACATTTCGGTTAAACCTAACATTAAAGAATCAATAGTTAAATACAGGCTAATCCCCACAGCTAAAATAACTGCAATAGCAATAACCCGCTTTTTATGGCGACTTAAATTCCTTAAAGCCATTTTAAACAATAACATTTTTTCACCCTCTTTATATAGCGATAAATTAATCTAACTAATATATAATTTGACTTATTTAAGCAAATTAATTATCAACTGTTTTTTTATCTTCAACAATTTGCCCATCCTTTAAAGTTAATAATCTTTTAGCATATTCCCACACTTGAGGGTCATGAGTAGAAAAAATAAAAGTAGTATCTAACTTCTGATTCATCTCTACCATTACTTCTAACACATCCTGACTAGTTTTAGAGTCTAAATTAGCAGTTGGTTCATCTGCTAAAACCAGTTTTGGCTCTTTAACTAACGCTCTAGCAATGGAAACTCTCTGCTGCTGTCCACCAGATAACTCTTTTGGCTTATGAGCAGCGAATTTTTCTAACCCTACATCTTTCAAAATTTTGTCAACCCTTCTCCTAATTTCATATTTGTCTAATTTATTAAACAACTTCAATGCTAATTCTACATTCTCATAAGCACTTAATACTGGGATCAAATTATATTCTTGAAAAATAAACCCTAAATTATATCTTCTCAGCATAGCTAATTTATCTTTAGATAATTGTTCAATTTCTCGACCATCAAAAAATATTTTACCCGCAGTTGGAGTATCTAAACAACCAATCATATTTAGCAATGTGGTTTTTCCCGAACCTGAGGGACCAGCAATTGCTGTGAATTCTCCACAACTAATAGATAAATCAACACCTCGCAGTGCTGGCACTTCCACTTCTCCCTGCTGATATGTTTTTTTTACTCCTTCTAATCGTAATAAAGACATGTTCTCCCTCCTTGCTCTAGCTTTTTTAAATCCTCCAAAACTCCACAACCCAACATGACTAGCTAGTCATGTTGGGTTGAAAAATATATCTTACATTAATTATTATCACCTTAAATTCCATATTTAATTATATATAATTAATTTTTAATTAATCCCACTATCCTTTCTTACTCCACAACTAGTGCCCTATTAACTTCTTCCTATTTAATTCACTTGACTCTCTTATTTAGTATTATTTAATAAATCTTTTAATTGTTTAAGATTATTATTGTTTATCGTTATAATTCTTTCAATTAAGTGTTGGGTAACAGTATCTAATCCTTCAATTTCTACTTCTTTAATTTTTTGTATCACATGAGCTTCACTTTTATAAATTTTATTAACTACACTGTTATCATTAGGATCTAAACCTATAAAAGAAGCACAATTCATTACTAAACTATCTAGTCCTTCTAACAAACCTAACTTTGTTTTAGGGTCAATACCAAAACTTCTCATCCGGGCTTTAATTTTTTCAATAATTAATTTGTGATCTTCTTTAAAAGCAGTTAATAATTCTTTAATATTTTTATCATCAATTTGACTTAAAGAACTATTATAAATCCTCATTATTGACCTTTCTTGTTCTAAAACTTTACTTAAAACAGCATCTACAGTTGATTTGTCAGCTGATTTTTCTCCCATCAAAATCCCTCCTAAATATTTAATGAATTTCTAAATCTAATTGTCAATAGCAATTACATCTAGTCTTTCACATTGAGCTTCACAATTTAGCATTTGAGCTACGTTAGGTTTAGTTCTATTTTTGTCACCTGAAATCAGCTCTTTAATATAAGTACCTGCTTCTGCTTTAATAATTAGTTCAATTTTTTGAGCTGTTATTTTTTCTGCTAAAATCCAACAAACTTTTCTTGTTCTAATTTTATCTGCTCGAGTGCTATTAACTCGTTGAGGTGTATTTTGTTCTATTTCTCCTACTAAATTACTTAATTTTTTTAAATCATTTTCAGAAACTTCTGCTCCTAATTGGACTAAAGCTTTATATGTTTTATCAGCATCTTTTTCTTTTATTTCTTGTTTTTTAGCAGGCTGCACATATTCTAAATTAAATATTTCTACTTTATTCTGCTTCTGATTTAGTTTATGTTTTAATTTATTCAAGTCTAAATTTCTTTTTTTAGGATGCATTAATTCTAAAATAAATTCCCTTTTCCCAAAACATCTTACATCTAAATCTTCTCTTCCAGCACCATGAAATTTAGCACTTTCAGCTTCAGCAGCTGCAATAAAAGGCTGCTGAACAGTTTCTTGAATAGAATCATTAGAATAATTCCAGACTGTTTGAGAAATATCACGGGTATATTTGTTATATTGCCCATAAATTAATATTGAACTCACCTGCAGGTCAATACTATCAGTATTAAGATCAATTACAGCCTGCAGGTCAGCTCGTCTGAAATTCGAATCAATATTCAGCTGAGGCATTACTCTTTTAGCTACTAAACGGTTAATTTCTTTTTTTAACGGTTCTGCATATTGAGCACCATATTCAGCCCATAACTCTTTTTCTTTTCTTTTTAAATCTTCTGTTATCCTAGTCCCTATTAAAATAGTCTCTAACTCATAATTATCTAAAGCTGTAATTACTAGTTCTACATATTTTTCTAAATTATCAAAAATACCTTCACATAAGTAACAAACTCCACCAACATCTAAATTAGTATTGATATTAACAGCTTTAAAATCTTCTTCCTTTAATTCCTTATTATTTTTAACTATGTAACCACGCTGATAATTTTCTAAGCCCCTACCTAAAAGTGCAAATTGTCTGCCTAAACAGTGGTCACATAAATCTTTTTTTAACAATTGATTTCTTTTATGTTTTAAATCCATACTATTTCTCCTTTGAATTCTAACTTTTTGTTTGTTATAAAATTAACCAAATTTAAAAAAACAAAGAACTGACACTAGTCAGCCCTGTATTGATTTTATTCTTTTATCATTCAATAGCACAAAACTCTTTAGAACAAGTTTGGTCTTTCCCACTATCTTTAGCTCTATAAAGAGCCTCATCAGAATCATTAATTAAATCTTTTTGAGATTTATCTTGATGATAAGTTGATGCCCCAATACTTACTGTTACTTTGAGAGTCAAATCTTCATAATTAATCACCATATTTTTAATCTCTTTATTCAAGCGCTGTCCAATTTTAACTGCACCTTCGATTTCAGTTTCAGGTAATATAACTGCAAACTCTTCACCACCATAACGGGCTACTGTATCTGATTTTCTCATTTGCTCTTTTAAAAGACTTGCTAAGTTCTTTAAAACTTCATCTCCTACTTGATGGCCATAAGTATCATTAAAATCTTTGAAATTATCTATATCCATCATTAATAAGGATAATTTGCGATGATAACGCTTAGCTTTTTCAATTTCTTTAGATAGAATTTCTTGAAAATGACTGTGATTGTATAACTTAGTTAATCCATCTTTTGTGGCTAACTCTTCCATTTGATTATACATTCTAGCATTTTCAATAGCAATTGCAATTTGATTGGCTAAAGTAGTTACAAATCTTTTATCAGCTTCTGTAAAATTTCTTTTAAAAGCTACCTGCCCTGCTGCAACCGTGCCGATTACCTCTCCTCGAATAGTTAAAGGGATAATCATCCCTGATTTCATATTAAATAAATCAAGTTCTGTATGTTCTATAGGAATTTCATCTTCGATAACTGTCTTATTTTGTTTGATTACTGACCAACTAAGTTCTTTAGTTTTTTCAATTAACTTATCTTTATTCTCATTATTAGGCAAACCAGTTGATGCTACTAATTCTAGGTTATTTTTGTTTTCATCTAATAAAAATAGCCCAGCCATAGAAACTCCCATTGTACCCATAATTACATCAACAGTTAAATTGAAAACTTCCTCTAACTTTAAAGTCGAATTAATTGTACTACTAGTCCTCTGTAATATAGATAAACCGGCCACATTTCTTTCCATCTTTTGAAATATCTTTGCTTTTTTTATTACCAAAGGAGCTTGCGTTATAATCATTTTAACAGGCATAATACTATGTTCCGAAAAATAATTTTCTTCTTTATGTAAAAATATAAGTACTGCTTCTAATTCTTCATCAATAACAATAGGTGCTGCTAATAATGATTTGAATTCTTCTTCAATGAACAAATCTTGATACTTTTTATTTGCTATTTCTTCTGTTTGCAAATTATCAATGAGTAAAATTTCTTCTTTAGCTTTATTTAAAATGCTATCTGCTAATTCATAATTTAATTTCAAATAATTATTATTTAATCCTACAATTGATTTAACATCAATTTGACCTTGATTATTCAAGACTAAGGCACCATTATCAATTTCCAATTCTTCACAACCTATGTCTACTAAAGATTGATAAGTATCATCCAAACTAAATTGAGAAATAGTTTTTTTGTTTATTTTATTTAGCACCTGTAAATTATTATAAATTTCCCCCATATTAATATTTTCATTCCCTTTTTTGTTTAGATTTTATTTAAAGCATAGCCGTTAATCCTTTGCTTATCTAACGTTATTCTAGACAATTATTATTTTCCCTGCAAAATTTATATTTTTTTTATTAATAATTTTATTATTCTAAATACCTCTGAGCATACATAATACCTAATACAGTAAGAGAATGTTCTATTTCTTGTTGGGCTATTAATTCATCAATTTCAGACCAAGAAGCTAATACTATTTCTATATCTTCAGAATTATCTAATTCCTGCTGTTGTACCTTAGTAACATTAGCAGTTAAATAAAAATGACAATAATTATTTTGGATAGCTGGATTAACAGCAACATTACCTAAAGACACTAATTCTTCCCCTAGATATCCTGTTTCCTCTAACATTTCTCTTTTAGCAGCTAGTTTAGGATCATCTTCTCCTAAATCCAAGGTTCCACCTGGCAATTCTAGAGTAAATTTCTCTGTTCCAAAGCGGTATTGTCTCACTAAAACCACCTGGTTATCAGTGGTAATTGGTACTACATTAACCCAATCTAAAAATTCCATTCTAAAAAAATGATGTCCAACATCCTTTTTAGAATGATAACATTCCTGTTCTCTGAATTTTACCATACCATTACTATATAAAATTTTATCTTTAATTATTTCCCACGGATTATCCATCAATATCCCCCTCACAAATCTCAAATTATATATTAATTATTTGATATCATATTCGTTCTCATCAAAATCATAATCAGCTTCTGATTTTTGTTCTTTATTATCAGATTTAGATTTATATTTTTCTAATTTTTTTAGTAGATAACCCCACATTAATAAAGCAATTAATGTATCATCTAACCAACCAATACCTAATAAATAATCATTTATTAAATCAACTGGAGAAATGATATAAATAAGAGGCACCACAACTAATCCTTTATTAAAAATTGAAACATTTGGATCTTTAATATAACTATAAGCTAGTTTTATATTTTTTACAAGAGACTTTAACTTTTGAAATTTGCTCATCTTTTTTCACCTCGTTTAACTATTAATTAAGCACTTAATATTAACTATCCTTCCCTAATTCAAAAATTAACTACTTTAAGTTGGAAATATTCTTACTAAAATGTTAACATATAAATAAAGTTAATAAAAGGAGTGTTAATAAATGGCACTAGATGGTACTACTTTAGCAGCAGTGAAAAACGAATTTCAAAATAAATTAATCGGTGGTCGAATAGATAAAATTTATCAACCTAAAGATGATTTATTAACTATAAATATTAGACAACCGGGCCAAAATTTAAAACTATTAATCTCTGCTAATTCACAAAATCCTAGAATCCACTTAACAGAGCAAAATTTTGAAAACCCCATGCAGCCGCCAAGTTTTTGTATGCTTTTAAGAAAACATTTGCAAAGTGGGCGGATTAAAAAAGTCAAACAACCGGACTTTGAAAGAATTTTAGAGATTGTAATCCAATATAAAGACAATAGCGGACAGCTAGAAGACAAAACTCTAATTGTAGAATTGATGGGACGCCACAGTAATATAATTTTAAACAAAGAAAACAACCAAGTTTTAGATAGTATCAAACACATAACTCAAAAAATAAGTAGACATCGAGAAATATTTCCAGGCCAACAATATAAAAGACCCCCAGAACAAGGTAAAAAGAATCCTTTAGATTCTACTAAAGACGAATTTATTAAATTATTAAATAATGAGCTTAACTCTCCAATATATAAAGCAATTATGAATAATTATCGAGGTATTAGTCCTTTGATAGCCCAAGAAATAGCTTATAGAGCTAACTATAAGGGCAATAATTCATTAGATGACAAAAATCAAATTGAAAATCTCTGGGTTGTTTTTAATAACATTTTTTCAAAAATCAAAAATAATTCTTTTAATCCTACATTAGTTTATGAACGACAGAAAAAAAATTTAAAAGCATATGCTGCTCTCAAATTAGAACAATTCGATTCCCCTAAAGAAAATTTTGAAACTATTAATGAATTGCTCAACTATTATTATAGTCAAAAAATAAAGATTAAAAAAACAAATAGATTAACAGAAAAAATCAATAATATTATTGAGAGTGAAAAAGAAAATGCATATAAAAAATATAATCGAGTTAAAGGACAATTAAAAGGAGCACGTAATGCTGATAAATATAAATTAAAAGGGGAATTAATAACAGCAAATATCTATCAATTAGAACAAGGACAGAAAAAAGTCAAATTACCTAATTATTATGAAGATAATCAAGAAATTACTATTGAATTAGATGAAAATCTCAGCCCAGCAGAAAACGCTCAAAAATACTTTGAAAAATATGAAAAAGCTAAAAAAAGTATTAAATATTTAGAAAATGAATTTAGAAAAGTTAAAAATGAAATTAAATATTTAAATCAATTAGAAAACAATCTAAATAATGCTGAATCATTAATTGAATTAGAAGAACTTGAAGAAGAATTAATTCAACAAGGATATATCAATAAACAACAACAGAAGAATAAAACAAAAGACAAATTAGCACCGTTAAAATTTAAATCAACTGCTGGTTTTGATATTTTAGTAGGTAGAAATAATAAACAAAATGATAAATTAACTAAAAAAATAGCTAATAACCAAGACTTATGGTTTCATGTTAAAGATTTAGCTGGTTCCCATACTGTTATTAAAAAGCAAAGTGGAAAAGAAATCCCAGAAGATACAATTTTAGAAGCCGCTCAAATTGCCGCTTATTATAGTAAAGGACGACAATCCAGTAAAGTACCTGTAGACTATACTCTAATAAAACATGTTAACAAGCCCAAAGGAGCTAAACCAGGGATGGTTTATTATGAAAATCAAACTACTTTATATGTTGATCCTGATGAAGAATTAGTTAAAAGCTTAAAAAAAGAGAATGATTAAAATAATTAGGAATTTAAAAAGCAGGCGGCCATATTTAGCCCCTGCTTTTTAAAATACTTCTAAAAGCATTATGTATTTAAAAATCCATTTTCATTTCTAATCTTTGCTCTTCTTTTTTTATTTCCCATAAACTGTCCAATCTAATTTCAGAAGCAATTTCATGGGGCAAATTTATCTGCAAATTCTCAATTTCTGCTTGCAAAGCTAAATTAGAAGCATAAATTAATAACTTTTTTATTAACTCTGTATCTGTTGTTTTTTCTTCTGGCAAGTATATGTATAAGCCATTTCCATCAATTAACACTACACCTGTAGTATTATCCACCTCTACTTGATGCACATAAGGTCCCTGATAATCAATAAATCCTTTTTCAGCAGTTTCAAAAGCTTTTAACCAAGTATAATCTGGAGCCCAAGGACAGCCAATTACTATCTTTAAATCAGTAGGCTGTTGATGTATTTCTAGCTCCTGCACCTTTTGAACTTCTACTTCCTGTTCTTGGAGCACTTCTACAGTTAATTCTGGATTTTCTTCAATCTCTTTTAACCCTACTTTTTTATAAAGTCCCTTAGATTTATCAGGATTAGGCCAAGTAACATAACTTGCATAGCCTAAGTTTTTCATCATAATTGCAGAAAATCTAACTAATTCAATCCCAAATTTTCTTCTTCTATAATCATCATGAATCTCTAGTCTTACTAAGTACACTGGGTCAGCTTTGTTATCAGGTAAAACCAGCTCAATATGACCAATAACCTCATCATCTAGCATAGCCACAAACATCTTACCATTCACCTTTTCAATTAAATCATAGCGAAATTGACTTGTTTCTTTTTCTTTCCACCACACCTTAGGAGTTGAATCTTGATACATATCATAAATTTTTATAGCATCTTCTGAGGTTGCTTCTCGCAGCAAAACTCGCCCTTCATTAGAATAAACAAATTGCTCCATACCATCACCTCTTACAGATTAAAATTAACAAATAAAACACTTGTTAATTTATATTTATTTTTAATCATCTACATTCCTTTACTTCTATATAAAATTATTTTATCCTTTTTTTTATTAAAAAATTAACTTTTATCACAGTATTATATTATATACAAGTTTTGATAAATTATACATAATAATAAAACCCCAGGTTAATTAACCTGGGGTTTTTAACTATTTTATTAATTATTATCTGCTTCTTGGTCACCTTGTAAAGCAGAACTAATTGTCTGATTAACAGTTTGCATTACTTTATTAAAATCATCTTGCGCTTCCATAAAGTCTTTAACTTTTTCGTTCTTTTCCATTTTCGCATGCAGGTCCTTCATATCATTTTGTAAGTCTTCTCCTGGCTGTTGACCATTCATCTTAGCCATCTGTGCTCTCTGCTGTTGAGCTTGTAATTCTTTAAGCAATTTTTGGGCATCTTCATCCCCCTGCATAATCTCTTCTTTAGCTTTAAGATCTTCATATTCACTAGAATTTACAATTTCTTCTGCTAATTCTTCTGCTTTTTTCATAATTGACATTAATAAAAACCCCTTTCGTTCTTATATTCTTATTCAATTAATCCACTAATTCACCAAACAACGTCCAACTATGTGCTTTATTAATAATAACATTAACTATTTGTCCTGTCAAATTTTTATCCCCGTTAAAAATAACTATTTTATTAGTTCTACTTCTTCCTGATAATTTATTCGGATCTTTTTTGCTTGGCCCATCTACTAATACTTCAACTTTTTCTCCAATTAACTTTTCATTTTGTTCAGCACTAATCTCAGTTTGTAAATCCATTAAGTACTGTAATCTCTCTTTCTTTATTTCTTCTGGTACCTGATTTTCTTTTTTAGCTGCTGGAGTCCCACTACGCTTTGAATAATTAAACATATAAGCCATATCAAACTTAATCTCTTGATAGAGTTCTATTGTTTTTTGAAAATCCTCTTCAGTTTCACCAGGGAAACCAACAATAGTATCAGTACTAATAGCTGCTTTAGGATTTTGAGCCCTAATTTTAGCAACTAATTCAATATAATCTTCCCTAGTGTAACCGCGATTCATTTCTTTTAAAACCTTATTACTCCCAGCTTGAACCGGCAAATGGAACTGTTCGCAGACTTTATCTAAATTACTAATAGTAGCAATTAATTTATCTGTAAAATCCCGCGGATGCGGCGTCATATATCTTATTCTCTGTAAATCTTCAATATTATTAATTTGAACTAACAAATCTGCAAAATCTATATCGCGGTCTAAATCTTGCCCATATGAATTAACATTTTGCCCTAATAACATTACTTCCTTGACTCCATCTGCTGCTAAATCTTTAATATTTTTAATTATATCTGCAGCTGATCTACTTCTTTCTTGGCCCCGCACATAAGGAACAATGCAATAGGTACAGTAATTATCACACCCATAAATAATTGTTACTTTGGCTTTATATTTTTCAGAACGCTGAACTGGCATTTCCGAAATTAATTCTTTTGAATCATCCCACACCTCTACTAAAGGGTTATTATCTTGTTTTGCTTCCTGTAATAATTGATTGAAATGATGAATATTATGAGTACCAAAAACTAAATCTACATGGCTGTATTTTTCTTTTATTTCTTCTACTACATGATCTTCTTGCATCATGCAACCACAAACACCAATAAGCAATTCTGGATTTTCTCTTTTGAATTTTTTCAATTGCCCTAATTTACCAAAAACCTTTAATTCAGCATTTTCTCGCACACAACATGTATTTAAAATAATAATGTCTGCATCTTTTATATTATCAGTAGCCTGATATCCTTCTTCTTCAAGAACACCTGCTAATTTTTCTGAATCATTTTCATTCATTTGACAACCGTAGGTGCGAATGAAATATTTTTCTCTCATGATTAATTTCCTCCTCTTAAAATTTAACTACAATCTATATTATAACACATCCTTGTTATTTTAAAAGAGAAGTTAAAAAAATGATCTGACTCTTAACAATTTTATTAAGAGTCAGATCAAATATAGTTACATTGAATATTTAAAATTAATCATTAATTTGATAACTCCAATTATACCCATTATTATTATCCCAATTATTAGCACAATCTTTAAAACAAAAATTAAATTTATCAGCATGACCCACTTCTACTTCTGTAGTCCATTTGCCATCTTGATATTTCATCTCAACATCACGAACCTCATTCCAAGAGTCGCCTCTACTTATTCCTTCATGTAAAAAAATTTGATGAGCACCGCTTTTAGCAAGCAACCCATTATAATCTACTCTAACTCTATCTCCTGAATTAATAACCTCTGGTTCCACTCTAACTTCTGTTGAATACATATCCCCACTCCTTTTTAAATATTATAAAAATCTTGAATCTAGTTTAAATAGCCAAGATTTTTATTATATACTTTATAATGCTGCTTAAACACAATTTTTATTAGTGGGATTTTAATCCAAACCTTTAAAAATAAAAGTCTGTGCTATTTTTCAGCACAGACTTTTATTAAAAACTAATTATTTGACAGTAAACACAAATTCATTGCCATCATAGTCAACTAATACATCATCACCTTCAGAAACCGAACCATCTAATATTTCTAGTGCTAACTCATCTTTAATATACTTTTGAATAACCCTCTGTAGTGGTCTAGCTCCATAAGCTGGATCATAACCTAATTGTCTAACTTCTTCTTTAGCAGCAGCAGTTAATTCGATTTCTAAATCTTGTTGCTCTAACTTCTCTTCTAAATAACTAAGCTGTATTTCAATAATTTCATCTAAATCTTTTTTAGATAATGCATGGAAAATAATCTGTTCATCTATGCGATTAATAAATTCAGGTCTAAAGTTCGCTTTCACCTCTTCTTGCACTCTTTTTTCAATCTCTTCTTTATCAGATAAATCTTGAATATATTGTGAACCTATATTAGAAGTCATAATAATCACTGTGTTTTTGAAATCTACCTTTTTACCTTGGCTATCAGTTAAAATACCATCATCTAAAATTTGTAATAGAATATTAAATACATCATGATGTGCTTTTTCTATCTCATCTAATAAAATTACAGAGTAAGGTTTTCTTCTTATTTTCTCTGTTAATTGACCTCCTTCTTCAAAACCAACATATCCAGGAGGAGAACCAATTAATTTAGCTACAGCATGACGTTCCATATATTCGGACATATCTAATCTTACTAGGGAATCTTCATTATCAAACAAGGTCGCTGCTAAAGTTTTCGCTAATTCCGTTTTTCCTACTCCTGTAGGGCCCATAAATAAGAACGAACCTAAAGGACGGTCTTCATCTTGAAGACCCGTTCTAGAACGACGGATAGCATTACTTACAGCTTTAATAGCATCATCTTGACCAACCACTCGTTTAGAAATTTCTTCTTCTAAGTGAATTAATTTTTCTTTTTCACCTTCCATAACTTTAGTAACTGGAATATCAGTCCAAGAAGATATTATTTTAGCAATATCTTCTTCCGTTACTTCTTCCCGTAATAAATTCCTATCCGATTTTAATTCTTCTGCTTTTTGATTAGCTTCAGCTAATTCTTGTTTTAATTCATGTAGTTTACCATGTCTTAAACGAGCTGCTTTTTCATAATCTGCTTCTCTCTCAGCTGCATCAGCAGCAATCTTAGTTTCTTCAATTTCCTCTTTCAAATCTTGAATTTCTTGAATTATTCCTTTTTCTGCTTCCCATTCTGCTTTTAAAGGGTCTAATTCTTCTTTTATATCAGCAATTCTAGCTTCTATATTATCTAATCTTTCTTCTACATTTGCTCCATCTTCTGCTTTTAATGCTTCTTTTTCAATTTCTAGACGCCGCAATTCCCGATTTAGCTCATCTATTTCAATGGGCATAGAATCAATTTCTATTTTAAGTTTAGAAGCAGCTTCATCAACAAGGTCAATTGCTTTATCAGGTAAAAAACGTTCTGTTAAATATCTATCTGACAATTCAGCAGCAGCAACTAAAGCATTATCTTGAATCTTAACTCCATGATGGATCTCGTATTTTTCTTTCAAACCTCTTAAAATGGAAACCGTATCTTCAATACTCGGTTCCTCTACTAACACAGGCTGAAATCTTCTTTCTAAAGCAGCATCTTTTTCTATATGCTGTTTATACTCTTCAAGCGTAGTAGCACCAACACAATGTAATTCTCCTCGAGCTAAAGCTGGTTTTAATAAATTAGCTGCATCCATAGCACCTTGAGTTGCTCCTGCTCCAACTAAAGTATGCATTTCGTCAATGAACATAATAATTTGCCCTTCTGCCTCTTTAACTTCTTTTAAAACAGATTTTAGTCTATCTTCAAATTCACCACGGTACTTAGTTCCCGCTACTAAAGAACCCATATCTAAAGAAATTACTCGTTTATCAAGTAAAGCATCTGGTACATCTCCATTAATAATCCTTTGAGCTAATCCTTCAACAATAGCAGTTTTACCAACTCCTGGTTCTCCAATTAAAACTGGATTATTCTTTTTTCGCCGTGATAAAACCTGCATCAATCTTCTTATCTTTTCATCACGACCAATAACAGGGTCTAGATTTCCTGCTCTTGCTTCTTCAGTCAAATCTATTGTATAATTTTCTAATGACTGATATTGACTTTCAGCATTTTGACTTGTCACCCGCTGGTCACCTCTAATCTCTTGAATAGCCTCTTTAATTTTTTTAGTATCAATACTTTTATCCTGCAATAATTTAGCTGCTTTATTATTTCCCTCTGCTAAAACACCTAACAATAAATGTTCAGTAGAAATATATTCATCATCCATTTTCTGGGCTTCTTTACGCGCTTTTCTGAGCACCTTACGTAAAGAATTGGATATATAAAGTTCTCCATCAGCTGAATAAACTTTAGGATATTTATTAATTATCTTTTGCAAATCTTGCTTTAAAGTCTCTAAGTTAATCCCTACCTTCTGCAATAAAGGTGCTACTATTCCATCTTCTGATAGTAAAGCTAATAATAAGTGGGCTGGATGAACTTCTTGATTATTATAGTCTTCTGCTAAATACTGCCCTTCTGCTATACCCTCTTGGGCTTTGCGGGTGAAATTATCCATTTTCATTTTTACCCCTCCAATTTTTTAATTTTTTGAATAAATAAGTAGATGAAACTAAACTTCAATTTAATATATTACACTAATCTATAATAATCAATACTCATTTTTTAAGTTATTATCACTCGACGTTATCGAGTGCTAATAAAATTATATAAAATTTCTCCCCTGCTGTCAATACCTCACATAAAAAATCTCTAGAGTTCAATTGAACCCTAGAGATTGAAAACACTTTTTAAAATTTAGCAGAACCAAGTTATGCATAAATCTATTCCTATTTAAAAATCTATTTTAAGACCAAAATGTACTCCATCAATCGTATCATAGTCTTCATGAGTTACTACCTTATATCCTAAAATCCCCATAATTCCTGGAGCTAATTCTCCACAAAACCCTAATTCTCCATCCATAATCATAGCAGAAGTATTTATAATATCTGCATCAAAATAAACCTCACTCTTTTGATTGATTTGTCTTTCAATCACAAATCCTGCTTTTAAACCGCTAGAATCATCTTCCCAATAGTCTCCACTAACTGCACCAATTTTAGCAGCATAATTAAAATTATTTCTTCTCTGCCGCATTGCCTGAGGAATAAATTGGTATTCAACTTCAAGACCACTACTTCCATCTCCACTAAAAATTTCTGCAGCAAACCCAGAATACTTGTCCTGCCCATAACCTACACTAATTAAAGTAAAATGAGCAGCTGAAGAATTAAAATCCCCCACTCTTAAATTATAATTCTGCTGTCCAATACTTAAATTTGTAGCAGCAGCAGTACTACTAATTAACACCATTATACATATTGTTAACAATACTGTTTTTCTCTTTAACATCAAAAAACCCCTTTCAATAAATTCTCTTTATTAAGACTCTAACTAATTTCATTCTTGATAATTCCTCTTTTTCCTCCTTAAAGTGACAATTTTTATAATTATAAAAAGGGAATTATAAGCTAGTCTAGAATATAATAAATTGGAGAATAACTAAGTCTATTAATTAATATTGAATGAGAAAGGAGTTAATTTAATGAAAAAAAATTTGTTAATCATATTTATACTCGCTGGATTGATTACAATATTATCTTTCCCAGCAGATGCTACTTTCAGTACTGGTACAGGAAAACATACTTTTAAAATTGACAGTTTTAGAGTTACACCAGAAGTAAGTCTTCAATCTTTTTTAGTTGGTTTTGGAATTGACCAGCAATCTGCAGTTAATATTAAACTAACTCAGGCTTCTGAAAGCAAAGATGATGAAAATCCAAGCATGAATTTTCTTATCCCTAGTTATGATAAAATTGATGAACCAGGATATGAATTTTCACTGCGAGGACCAGTGGTAGATATTAATTATCAATATATACCTAAACATCGGTTATTTATCACACCTAATTCTTTAAATGCATTACAAGTTGGTCTTAAACACTATAGTGGTGAAGTCTATGACACTACTGTAGATAATAATCCAGTTGATGAGATTATCAAAAAAACTTATTTAATGGTCGGGGTATTAAGCCGCTCTCGTTGGGATCAGTATAACATATTTTCTGACTTTAAATTCTCTTATGATATGGAAGAAGTAGGCGGTTGGTTATTCGACAGTCAAGTTGGTCTAGAATATAAATTTAAAGAGAATGTTCGACTACAAGCAAGTTATAGAGCATTAGCTTCCTCTGCTGCTTCAGAACAAGGAGTTAGTATTGGAGTAAAAGTCCACTATTAGTATTTATATTCAAATTTCAGATTATAAACTAGTAAAAGCACCTATTTCCAGGTGCTTTTACTTATTTTTTCTTAACCCAATTTCTAGCCCATTGATCTATATCTCCTGCTCCTAAAAACATATAAATAACTCCATTATCAGCCTGATAATTATTTACCCAACTTTCTAGTTCAGAATATGAATCAAAATAATGGACTGGAGAGCGACTAATTTTAGAACTTAAACGCTTACCTAAATCTTGTAATTTTTGCTCTTCAACCTTTTCTCTAACTTTATAAATTTTCAATACTCCTCTACTAGCAATATCTTGATTCAATATCCCCTCATAATCAGCTAACAATCTTTCAGTTCTAATATATTGATGAGGCTGAAAAATAACTACTTTTTCCTTATCAGTTTTTATATTAGCGAAATTCTCTACAACTGCTTTAACTTCGCTAGGATGATGAGCATAATCACTAATTACTATTTGATCTTGATCTTGATCAATTATTTCAAACCTTCTTTTAACACCTTGGAAGCGGGCTAATGCCTTTTTCATATCCATAAAAGAAAGACCACCATACTTCCCCACAGCAATAGACTCTAAAGCATGCTTAATATTATAATCTCCTAATGCTGG
>JBNJFD010000022.1:0-9472 GCA_051746525.1 Bacillota bacterium
CTATATTATTATAATATAGATTAAATAGAGTGGAATCGCGAGTCCCTCGTCTCTAAAATTTAGAGCGAGGGTTTTTTTGATTTTAAAATAAAATTTTAGGAGTGATCTAAAATGTCAGAAATTAAAGTTACTTTACCAGATGGCTCGAAATTAAGCTTTGAAGCAGGTGTTACTATTAAGGATGTAGCATTTGATATTGGCCCTCGTTTAGGGAAAGCTTCGGTAGCTGGTAGAATTGATGGTGCAGAGGTTGACTTGAATTATGAAATTAATGAAGACGTTGAGTTAGAGATTATAACTATTGATTCAGAAGAGGGATTAGAGATTTACCGCCATACTGCATCTCACGTTATGGCTCAAGCTGTGAAAAGATTATATGATGATGTAGAATTGGCAATTGGGCCAATTATAGATGATGGCTTTTATTATGATTTTGATTTAGATGAGAAATTATCAGAAAATGATTTTGAAGAAATAGAAGCAGAGATGAAAGAAATAATTAAAGCTGATTATCAAATTGAGCGGATAGAACTTCCTAAAGAAGAAGCAATAGCTAAAATGAAGGAACGTGGTGAGAGCTACAAAGTAGAATTAATTGAAGAGTTAGAAGATGGAGAGATTAGTTTATATCAGCAGGGAGAATTTATAGATTTATGTCGAGGTCCTCATTTACCTTCTACTGGTAAAATGAAAACTAATGCTTTTAAATTATTAAGTGTTGCAGGCGCTTATTGGCGGGGCGATGAAAACAATCAAATGTTACAGCGTATTTATGCTACAGCATTCAATAAAAAGAAAGAATTAGAAGAGCATTTAGAAAAGTTAGAAGAAGCAAAGAAACGAGATCATAGAAAAATAGGAAAGAAGCTGGATTTATTTAGCTTACATGAAGAAGGCAAAGGATTTCCTTTTTTCCATCCTAAAGGAATGGTGCTTAGAAATCAATTAGTTGATTTTTGGCGTGAAGAACATCAAAAAGCAGGGTATAAAGAAATAAAAACACCTATTATTTTAAATCAAGATTTATGGAAAAGATCAGGACATTGGGATCACTATAAAGATGATATGTATTTTACTGATATTGATGATGAGCAACATGCAGTTAAGCCGATGAATTGTCCCGGCGGAATTCTTGTTTATAAAAATAAAATGCACAGCTATCGTGACTTACCAATTAGAATGGCAGAAATGGGATTAGTGCACCGCCATGAACTTTCAGGAACTTTACATGGGTTAATGAGAGTGAGAAACTTTACCCAGGATGATGCTCATATTTATTGTTTACCAGAACAAATTGAAGAAGAATTAACTGGAGTTATTGAGTTAGTAGATACAATTTATAGTGCTTTTGGTTTTAATTATAATGTTGAATTAAGTACTAAACCTGAAAAAGCAATGGGTTCTGATGAATTGTGGAACCAAGCTACTGCTGCTTTAAAAGAAGCTATCGAAAGTAATGATTTAGATTATGAAGTTAATGAAGGAGATGGAGCTTTTTATGGTCCTAAAATTGATTTTCATTTAGAGGATTGCTTAGGACGAACTTGGCAGTGTGGAACTATTCAGCTTGACTTCCAGATGCCGGAAAGGTTTGATTTAACTTATATTGGTCAGGATGGAGAGGAACATCGACCAGTAATGATCCATCGAGCTATTTATGGTAGTCTAGAAAGGTTTATGGGAATTTTAATTGAACATTATGCGGGTGCTTTTCCAACTTGGTTAGCTCCAATCCAAGTAGAGATAATTCCAATTAGTGATGATCAATTAGACTATGCTTATGCAGTTAAAGATAAGTTAGAATCAGATGATATCAGAGTAGAAGTGGATGCTAGACAAGAGAAAGTAGGATATAAAATAAGAGAGGCACAAGTGCAGCAAATTCCTTATATGTTAATTGTGGGTGATGATGAAGTAGAAGAGGGAACAGTTTCTATTAGAGATCGTCGCGAGGGCGACCTGGGAGCAGTGACAATCGATGAATTTAAAACTAAAATTAATAAAGAAATAGAAAATAAAGAGTAAATAAATAGTACAGAGAAGAGTTAATCGATTAACTCTTCTCTGTACTATTATTAATTTTTCTTCTTTATTTATAGTATGTCAGGGAGATACCTATCTAAATCCTCTTGTATTCTTACTAATAATTTTGCTTATTAATTGAAATAAAGGTAAAATGATATATAATGAATTTATAAAAGAGGTGATTTCATGAAGGATGATAAAGGAGAAAAAAGAACAAAAAAATTCAAAAATAAAATAAAACGTCAAAATGACCAAATATATAGATTGCAAAACCGATATCGGGCATTAATAAATAATATTAAAGATGCAGTTGTTGTGTGGAATCAAGATTATAAAATTATTGATTGGAATATTTATGCTGGAAAGTTATTTGGCTGGAATAAATCTGAAGTTATAACAAAAAACTTATTAAATCTTTTGCTACCTGAAACAGAACGAGATGATATAGAAGATTTATTTTCAAAAACCTTTAATAATTTCAAAAATCAAATTATTAATAAAACTTTAAAGAAAGATCAAGAAGTAATTTGTTGTGAATGGTGCAATATACCTATTACTGATTTTAGTGGGAAGGTAATAGAAGTTATTTCTATTATCAAAGAAAAAGATTCTAATGTTGAAGAAGACCAGGATTTGATTTATTATGATCCATTAACTGGGGTTTATAATCGCAGATATTATGAAGAAGAGTTGAAAAGATTAGATACAACACGACAGTTGCCGTTGAGTATAGTTTTAGGGGATGTAAATAGATTAAAATTAACTAATGATATTTTTGGTCATCAGCATGGAGATGAGTTGCTAAAAGAGATTGCAGATATAATTGACTCTTGTACTAGAAGCGAAGATATTATTGCCCGCTGGGGTGGAGATGAATTTGGCATTTTACTCCCCCAAACTGGTGTTGAAGAAGTAAAAAAAATAATTTCAAGGATTAAACATGCAGCCTTAGAATCAAATTTGAAGCCTATGCCACCTAGTATTTCTTTAGGTTTTGCGAATAAAAAAGGTAGTGAAGAAAAAATTAGTGATATATTTGAAAAAGCAGAGAATAATATGTATCAAGATAAAGAACAAGAGAAATTGAAGTCCGAAGAAAGAGTTTTGAATAATCTCTTAGAATTTTTAGAATACAAACTTGAGGAAACTAATCTTAATACGGATAAAGTGATAGAATTATCTAAAAAGATGGGAATGAAATTAGGGTTAGACGAATATGAATTAGAAAAATTAGTTTTATTAGCTAAATATCATGATGTTGGTAAAGTAGGAATCCCCAAAAGGATTTTAAATAAAAAAAGCACTTTAACAACTGAAGAATGGAAACAATATTTAAGACATTTACAGTTAGGTTATGATATTGCTAAAGGTTTTTCTACTTTAACGCCAATTGCTGATGAAATTTTATATCACCACGAATCTTGGAATGGAACAGGATACCCTCAACAATTAGCAGGAGAAGAGATTCCTTTTTTATCAAGAATAGTATATATAACTAGTTATTATTATGAATTAATTAGTAGTGGTGATTGTGGAATTATGGTTAATGTCAATTGTAGCTCAGAATATACAAAACAAGAAGCTTTAGAGAAAATAAAAGAATACGCAGGGAGTTTGTTTGACCCTGAGTTAGTAGATGTTTTTTTAGAAATATGCAATTAATAAATTTAGAATCTAGATTTTATTTTCTTGACGATAATTCATTGATGTGTTATACTGATGAAGACAATAAAGTAGAAGGCATCCACTTCTCACCTGTAGATAAAGACTAGAGGTTAATACTAGATTAGTTATAATTGCTTTCAGGAATGATTTCCTAGGGGGAATTATGTCTAATTTAGTTTTAAGTGGGTGACCTATTAAATTAGGTCACCTTTTTTCTTTTCTAGAATCTAAAAACTTTTCTAGATTCTAGTTTAAAATATTTAGGAGGTGCATATAAAATTAGTGCAGAAGACTTAAGAGTCAATGAGAAGATTAGGGCTCGAGAAGTAAGAGTGGTTGATAATGATGGTGAACAAATCGGAATTATGCCATTAAAAAAAGGAATAAGTTTAGCAGAAGAAAAAGATTTGGAATTAGTTGAGGTAGCTCCTCAAGCCGATCCACCTGTTTGTAAGATCATGGATTATGGGAAATATAAATATGAACAGGCTAAAAAGGCTAAAGAAGCTAAGAAAAATCAAAATGTAATGAAAACTAAAGAAGTACAGATGAGTGTTAATATTGAAGATCATGACTTTAATACTAAAGTTAATATGGCTAAAAGATTTTTAAATAATAAAGATAAAGTTAAGGTTAGTATTCGTTTTCGCGGTAGAGAAATTGCTCATAAAGACCTTGGCTATGATTTAATGGATAGATTTGCTGAGGAATTAGAAGACCTTGGTAGAGTATCAAGTAAGCCACAGTTAGAAGGTAGAAATTTACTAATGTTTATCACTCCAAAGAGTGATAAAAGTTAATAAAAGGAGGAATTTATTATGGCAAATAAAATGAAAACCCATAAAGGTGCTGCAAAGCGTTTTAAAAAGACAAGCAATGGCAAATATAAATATAAGCGACCAAAAAGAAACCATTTATTAACTAAAAAGTCTGGGGAAAAGAAGAAAAATTTGAAAAAAGATGGTTATCTTGATTCGGCTGAAGTGAAAAAATTAAAAACTTTAATGCCGTATGACTAATTAGCAACATCCGAAATAATATAAGGAGGAGTTATTATGCCACGAGTTAAAAGAGGTAATAAAAGGTTAAAAAAGAGGAAAAAAGTTTTAAAGCTAGCTAAAGGATATTTTGGTTCTAAAAGCAAATTGTATCGTCCTGCAAAAGAGCAGGTTATGAGATCTTTAAATTATGCTTATAGAGATAGAAAGCAGAAGAAAAGAGAATTCAGAAAGCTATGGATTACTCGAATTAATGCTGCCGCTAGAAAGCATGATTTATCTTATAGTCGCTTTATTTATGGTTTAAAAGAAGCTGATGTTGATATTAATAGAAAAATGTTAGCAGAATTAGCTGTAAATAACGAAGAAGATTTTGCAGAATTAGTTGAATTAGCTAAAGAAAATTTATAATTAATTTTGAGCTTAAGGCTGCCAGCTTTAAGCTCTTTTTATTGTTATCTAGCACTTGACAATTGGAACAATAACTACATATAATAAAAGAAAACTAAATATTTAATATATGCCGAATTCTAATTTGTGATTTGATTGTTTATTTAGAAGCGGGGGAACCACTTTTGATTATGGGGCGAATCTAATAGCAAGTTTAATTAGAGAGGTCTACCCTTTAACCTTAGTCCGTCAGCTAACCTCGTAGGCAATTTAATAAAGGGGTAGAATGTAGAAATAAAATAAACGTAGTATTATTATTTTATTTAAAGCAGGGCAAGATATAAAAAGACTACAGCTACCTAGTTGTAGTCTTTTTATAATTAGTGTGAAAGTGAGTTTAGTGAGGAGGGGGATATATTGAGGAAAATTAATTTTAATGATTTAACTCCAGCGCAAGTTCTATTATTAGGATATGCAGTTGTTATTTTAACTGGTTCTATCTTATTAACTTTGCCAGTTGCTACAACGAATGGTCAAGGGATGAGTTTTTTAAATGCTTTATTCACCTCGACCTCTGCTACAGCTGTAACAGGGTTGATTGTAGAAAATACAGCTACTTTTTTTACAATGTTTGGTCAGATTGTAATTTTGGTTTTGATTCAAATTGGCGGTTTAGGAATTATGACTATGTCAACTTTATTTGCCTTTATAGTTGGGAAAAAATTAACTTTAAGGCATAGATTAGTTATTCAAGAAGATTTAGATCAATTCCAGCTATCAGGCATTGTAAGGCTAGTAAGATATGTTATAGGTGTTACTTTTACTATTGAGGGTTTAGGAGCACTATTTCTGTTCTTAAGACTGATTAAAGATATGCCTTTAGGGAAAGCTGTTTATTTCTCAATATTTCATGCTGTATCTGCTTTTAATAATGCTGGATTTGATATTTTTGGCAATAGTTTAGAGAACTTTACTAGTGATAGCACAATTAATTTAGTTATTTGTGCTTTAATTATTTTAGGTGGGATTGGTTTTGCAGTGATTGCTGAAGTATATGACGGTAAAAAATTCAAAAACTTTTCTTTGCAGACAAAATTAGTATTGACGGTGACAATTATTTTATTGCTTTTAGGAACCATAGTGGCTTTTGCTTTAGAATTTTCTAATCCGGAGACTTTAGGCGGGTTGTCTTGGAAAGGAAAAGGTTTAGCAGCTTTTTTCTTATCTGTAACCCCACGAACGGCGGGGTTTAATACTGTGCCTACTGGTTCTTTAAGAACGTCTACTTTGTTCTTTACAATTTGTTTAATGTTTATTGGAGCTTCACCAGGTTCTACTGGTGGTGGTGTCAAAACTACTACTTTTGGTGCTTTAATGGCTGTTTTATATACTACTTCTACTGGGAAAGAAGATATAGAGTTTTATAAACGAAGAATTGGTAAAGAGGTTATTTATAGTGCGGTTTCTATTATTTTAATTTCTTTAATTTTAGTTGTAAGTGTAACGATGATATTAGCAGTTACAGAAAAAGCTAGTTTTATTGATTTGTTTTTTGAAGCAGTTTCTGCTTTTGGAACAGTCGGCTTATCTACAGGGGTAACAGGAGATTTATCTGCTGTAGGACGGTTGTTAATTATCTTTACTATGTTTGCTGGTCGAGTTGGTCCATTAACTATTGCAGTTGCAATTGGAGAAAGAAGAAAACGAAAAGCTAATGTTAGATATCCTAAAGAGAAAATACTTGTAGGGTAGAAAGGGGAATAATTATGAAACAATTTGTTGTAATTGGATTAGGTAGATTTGGTTCTAGTGTAGCAATAACTTTAGCGGATAAAGGTTATGATGTATTAGCAATTGATAAAAAAGAAGAGCTAGTAGAAGAAATAAGTAGTGTAGTTACTCATGCAGTTCAAGCAGATGCTACAGATGAAGATGCATTAAGAAGTTTAGGAGTGAATAACTTTGATATAGGTATTATTAGTATTGGGGATAATGTTCATGGGAATATATTAGCTACGTTGATTTTGAAAGAGTTAGGGGTGCCTAATGTAGTTGCTAAAGCACAGGATAGTATGCATGGGAAATTATTAAGCAAAATTGGAGCTGATAAAGTTGTATATCCGGAAAGAGATATGGGAGCTAGAGTTGCAAATAATTTAATTTCAGCTAATGTTTTAGACCATATAGAATTAGCTCCTGGATATAATATTGCAGAACTAATTGTTTCTGATAATCTTGTAGGAAAAAATTTGAAAGAATTAGATTTAAGACAAGAATTTGGAGTTAATGTATTAGCAATTAAAAGTAGTGAAGGAATTAATGTTTCTCCTGATGCAACTGATGTTCTTAATCAGGGGGATGTATTAGTCGTAATGGGTCGAGAAGATAGTATTGAGCAGTTAAAGCATTATTAAATAAATAACTTATATAATTAATTTTAAAGCAAATAATTAGTAGTAGATAAAAGTAATTGAGCTAAAGATTAGGTCATTATTTTTCATCTTTAGGTTATAAACAAGGTTAATTAAGGAAATATTAAGTTTATAGCCTGGGGGTGAAGCAGATGAAACAGTTTGTTGTAATTGGTTTAGGCAGGTTTGGAACTAGTGTAGCAAAGACTTTGGCTTATAAATATTATGATGTATTAGCAGTTGATATAAATGAAGAAAAAGTGCAGTTGATAAGTGAAGAAGTAACTCATGCTGTAGTTCTTGATGCTACTAATAAATATGCTTTAGATAATTTAGGAGTTAATAACTTTGATGTAGCTGTAGTTAGCATTGGGGAAGATGTTCATGCTAATATTTTAACTACTTTAATTCTTAAGGAATTAGGAGTAAAAGAAGTGGTAGCTAAGGCTCAAGATAGTTTGCATGGTCGAATATTAACTAAAGTAGGAGCTGATAGAGTTGTTTATCCAGAGCATGACATGGGAGTGCGAATTGCTAATCATTTAGTTTCTGCTCAGATTTTAGATTATATTCAGCTGGCACCTAATTATAGTGTGATTGAGATTAAGGTTAGTAAGAAAATGTATGATAAAAGTTTATTAGAGTTAAGTTTAAGAAGTAAATTTGGAGTCAATGTGGTAGCAATTAAAAGAGGAAAAAAAATTGATATCTCTCCTGAAGCAGAAACTACAATTAAAGAAAAAGATACTTTGATTGTGATTGGCTCTAATGATAGTTTAGAGCAGTTAAAAAAGTTTTAGAATAAGAACGATTTGAATAGTTTGAAGAACAATTGGAGGTTTAATTATGGAGATTTCTAGTTCGAGCAATAGTAAAATAAAATATTTAAGGTCGCTATATCATAAAAAATATAGACGGGAGCATCAGCAATTTGTTTTAGAAGGAGTTAGATTAATAGAAGAGGCTATTCAAGAGGGAGCATCCTTAGAACAAGTTTTTTATTCAGATTATTTATTAAGAAATGAAAGAGGAGAAGAGTTATTAAAGAATTTAGAAGAACAAGAGATTAGTTTTTATCATATTCCAGATGATTTATTACAACAAGTGGCAGATACAGTTTCTCCGCAAGGGATATTAGCTGTGGTTGACAAAATTAATTATAATCTAGAACAAGTGTTGTTAGGGCAAGGAAAATTAATACTATTAGTAGATCAAATACAAGATCCAGGTAATTTAGGGACAATTATTAGAACTGCAGATGCTGCTGGCGTAGATGCAGTTATTACAACTAAAGGAACAGTGAGTTTATACAATCAGAAGACTATTCGAGCAACGATGGGTTCCTTGTTCAGAACTCCAATAGCTAAAATTTCTGACTTAGACAAATTCAAAGATGTTATAAAAAAAGACTTTAATGTAGTAGTAGCAGATGTAGCAGGGGAACAGTATCACTTTGAAATTGATTATTTGCCTTCTACAATTATAATAGTGGGTAATGAAGGTCAAGGGCCAAGAGAAGAGTTAATAGATTTAGCTGATCAAATAATTAAAATTCCACTGCGTGGAGGAGCGGAGTCATTAAATGTTGCTATGGCAACTAGTGTGATTACATATGAAGCTGTTCGTCAAAAGTTAGATAAATAGTAAGGTCTGATTGTTAGAAATTACTATACATGTTACACAATATTTATGATAAGATAATAAGTGAGGCTTAATATGATGAGACTAACTTTTAAATTAGGAGTGGCATAAATGGAAAATGAAGAAATACTACAACTTATTCTAGATAAAGTTAATAGTTTAGATGATAAGGTTAATAGTCTAGATGATAAAGTAGATGGTTTAGGGTCAAGAATGGATAGTTTAGAAAAAGAAGTCCAGAAGAATAGAAAAATGATTAAAAATAATAGTGAGAGATTAGATATTGTAGTTCGTCAAGTTAATGAAAATAATCAAATTTTAAAGCAGGAAAATGTGCAGAAG
>JBNJFD010000022.1:9572-17718 GCA_051746525.1 Bacillota bacterium
AATAGAAAAATGATTAAAAATAATAGTGAGAGATTAGATATTGTAGTTCGTCAAGTTAATGAAAATAATCAAATTTTAAAGCAGGAAAATGTGCAGAAGTGGTTAAAAGTTGGTAGTGAGGTAATGGAACATTGGCAGGAAGAATCATAAAGTGGAATTATAGTAACTTAGTTTTTAAAAGTAGAATTGAATTTAGATAAGCCTTGTGATATAATTTATTTAAAATAACATATCTTTAATAGCTGAGAAAGAAATAAGTAAGTTGAAACCTAATCTTTGAGGGAGAGAGTACATTAACTGCAAGTATTCTTAAGGTTAATTCAACTGAATTCCTTCTGGAGCTGCTAGCTGAACTTTAGTAAGCTGAGCCGGTTTTCTACCGTTATCAAGAATTAGAGATGAGCTGCAAAGCTAATTAAGGTGGTACCGCGAATCCATTTTCTTTCGTCCTTAGTCGGAGAAGGAAATGGTTTTTTTGTTTTTAAAAGTAATAAAAATTAACTGTTAAACATTATATAAAGGGAGGATTAAGCGATGGAAGAAAAATTGAAAAATATTAAAGAAGAAGCTACTGAAAAAATTAAGGCGGCTTCTAATATGGAAGAGTTAGAAGAATTACGAATTGGATATTTAGGTAAGAAAGGTCAGGTTACGAGCATTTTAAGAGGCATGGGAGAATTGCCTCCAGAAAAAAGACCAATAGTAGGGAAATTAGCTAATCAGGTTAAAGGGCAGATTAAAGGGTTGATTGAAGAGAAAAAAGAGAAGTTTAAAGCCCAGGAGAAGGAACAGAAATTAAAAGAAGAGAGTATAGACGTAACTCTGCCGGGAAGTGCTGTAGAATCTGCTGCTAAACATCCTTTAACTTTAATTTTTGATGAATTAAAAGATATTTTCTTAGGTTTAGGTTTTGAAATAGCTGAAGGTCCAGAAGTGGAAAAAGATTATTATAATTTTGAAGCTTTAAACTTTCCTGCCAATCATCCAGCGCGAGATATGCAGGATACCTTTTATACTACTGATGGACTGTTATTGAGAACTCATACATCTTCAGTACAAGTTAGAACTATGGAAGAACAAGAACTGCCGATTAGAATTATTGCCCCTGGTCGAGTTTATCGTAGTGATGAAATCGATGCTACTCATACTCCAGTCTTTCATCAGGTAGAAGGATTAATGATTAATGAAGATACTTCTTTTGCTCATTTAAAAGATGTGTTGGCTACTATAATTCATGAGATTTTTGGTGAAGACAGAGAAATTCGATTTAGACCCAGTTATTTTCCTTTTACTGAACCTAGTGCTGAAGTTGATGTTTCTTGTGCTAAATGTACAGGGAAAGGATGCAGTATCTGTTCTGATTCAGGATGGATAGAAATCTTAGGAGCAGGAATGGTGCACCCTAATGTATTGGAAATGTCTGGTATAGATCCAGAAAAATATAGCGGCTATGCTTTCGGAATTGGTGTAGAGCGATTAGCAATGTTGAAGTATCGTATTGATGATATACGATTATTGTTTAATAATGATTTGAGATTTTTAGAACAGTTTTAAAAATTATTAAAGCTAGTAGAAAGGATTGATATTAAATGAAAGTATCTTATAAATGGTTGCAGGAATATGTGGATTTTGACTATTCGCCTCAAGAGTTGGCCCATAAGTTAACTAGCATTGGTTTAGAGGTGGAAGGAATAGAAGAATTAGGAGCAGAGATAGATAATATAATTGTGGGACAAATTAAAGAGATAATAGAACATCAAAATGCAGATAAATTATCAGTATGTCAAGTTAACCTAGGAGACAAAGTAGAACAAATTGTCTGCGGTGCTAATAATATGAGTGAAGGGGATAAAGTCCCAGTTGCACCAGTTAATACAGTAATGCCTGATGGAATGAAAATTAAAGAAGTTGAGTTAAGGGGAGTTAAGTCTTCAGGAATGATGTGTTCTACCGACGAGCTTAATCTTCCTGATGATGGAGTTGATGGTTTATATATTTTAAATCAAGATTTAACAATAGGTAATAAATTAATAACTGAGCTGGATTTAGACGATGTTATAATTGAGTTAGGATTAACACCTAATTATGCTGATTGTTTAAGTATGGTTGGAGTAGCAAGAGAAATTGCTGCTATGACAGATAATAAATTAAAGTTGCCGGATGTTAATGTTGAAGAGATAGAACAAGAAATTGATGAAGTTATAGATGTAGAAGTAAAAGATCAAGATTTAGCACCACGTTATGCTGGTCGAGTAATTAAAGATGTTACGGTTAAAGATTCACCGGATTGGTTAAAAAATAGATTAGAAGCAGTAGGAGTTGGCTCGGTTAATAATATTGTTGATATTACAAATCATGTGCTAATGGAATTAGGGCAGCCTTTACATGCATTTGATTATGATAAATTAGCTGGTGAAAAAATTGAAGTTCGTCGAGCTAGAGCTGGTGAAAAACTAGTTACCTTAGATGATGAAGAGAAGCAATTAGATGAAGAAATGTTGGTTATTGCTGATGCTGATAAGCCAGTTTGTTTAGCTGGAGTAATGGGTGGAGAGAATAGTGAGGTTACAGAAAAAACTACTACTTTGTTTTTAGAAAGTGCTAATTTTGCGCCTGGTTCTGTTCGTAAAACTGCTAAAAAATTAAAAATACATAGTGATTCTTCTCATAGATTTGAAAGAGGAGTAGATATTAATCTAGTAGAATATGCTCTTAATCGAGCAGCTGAATTAATGGCTAAGTTGGGAGATGCTGAAGTACTAAAGGGATATAAAGATGTTTACCCTAATAAAGTTAAACCTCAAGAGATTACTTTACGCCCCCAGCGAGTTAGAAAAATATTAGGAGTAGAAATGGCTAAAGTTAAAATAAAAAGCTATTTAGAAAGACTGCATTTTGAGATAGAAGATCAGGGAGTTAATTTATTAGTCAAAGTGCCTACTTATCGCGTTGATATTGATCAAGAAATTGATTTAATAGAAGAAGTGGCTAGGCTTCATGGTTATAATAATATAGAAGCATCTAAAGCAATGGTTGAACTTAAACAAGGAAAAAAGAATAAAAAACAAAAATTAGAATCTGACACAAGAGATTTATTAACGGATTTAGGCCTTTTTGAAGTTAGAAATTATTCTTTTATTAATCAGAATGATTTTGATAAGATTAATTTGCCAGAAGATGGTGTTCTTCGTGAAGTAGTAAAAATAGATAATCCAGTTACAGAAGAGCATACAATAATGAGGACAACTTTATTGCCTAGTTTATTAGAAAATTTATCTTTAAATGATAACCGTGGTGTAGAAAATGTTAATATTTTTGAATTAGGCACAGTTTTCTTTCCCCGACCTAAAACTGATTTGCCGCAAGAAAATCTAAAATTAGCGATAGCAGTAATGAAAGATGATTTAAATGATTCATGGAATGTAAATGCACCAGGATTCTTTTATTTAAAAGGTGTTTTAGAAAATTATTTTGCTCAATTAGGAATAGAAAATTTTGAATTTTTAGCAGCAGAATGGGGTTCTTTACATCCAGGTAGAGCTGCTAAGGTGAAAATTGAAGATGAAAGTATTGGTTATTTAGGAGAAATTCATCCTAATGTACAAGAAAATTATGATTTATCACAACGAGTTACAGCTTGTGAATTAGATTTTGCTGCTATTGTTGAAGCAGCAACAACTGATAGAACTTATCGACAATTACCTAAATATCCTGCTTTAACTAGAGATATAGCATTGGTAGTTGATAAGCAAGTAACAAGTAAAGAAATCAAAGATATAATATTAAATATAGGCTCTGAAATTATAGAAGAAATTAATTTATTTGATTTATATCAAGGAGAGCAGTTAGAAGATAAGAAGAAAAGTTTAGCCTATTCGATAAAATATCGAGTAGCAGATAGAACTTTAACTGATGAAGAAGTTAATCAGGTACAAGCTTCTATTGAAGAAAAGTTGAATCAAAAATTAGGGGCTAAAATTAGACAATAATTAGATTTTTTAAACCAGGAGCTTAAAGCTCCTGGTTTTTAAATTTTTTGTTTAATTAAAAATGAATAATTTGTTTTAGCTAAACTAATACTAATAAATGTCTGGTATAGTGAACGATAGAATTAAAACTAGGGGGAAAAAAATGAAAACATTAGCACTAATTTTAGCTGGTGGAAGAGGCACACGTTTAGATGTTTTATCACATCATCGCGCTAAACCAAGTGTTCCTTTTGCAGGAAAATTTAGATTAATTGATTTTGCTCTAAGTAATTGTGTTAACTCTGGTATTTATAATGTAGGAGTTTTGACGCAATATTTACCAATGCCACTTCATGATCATATTGGGATTGGTAAACCTTGGGATCTTGATCGCAGAATGGGAGGAGTTAATTTGTTGCCTCCTTCTACAGGAAAACAAGGTGGTAGTTGGTATCAAGGAACTGCTCATGCAGTTTATCAAAACATTGATTATATAAAACAAAATAATCCTAAATATATAGTGATTTTATCAGGAGATCATGTTTATAAAATGGATTATAGTGATATGATTCATTATCATGAAAGCAGTAAAGCTGATTTAACTATAGCAGCTCAAAGAGTTTCTAAAGAAGAAGCAAAACGGTTTGGTATTTTAGAAACTGACAAAGATTTAAGAGTTACTAATTTTGAAGAAAAGCCAGATGACCCACCTAATAATTTGGCTTCAATGGGGATTTATATTTTTAGCACAGAAGCTCTATTAGATATTTTAGAAAATTGTTGTACAGAAGAAAACTCAGACTTTGGGCATCATATTATACCACCTATGATAAAAAATAAAAAAGTTTATTCTTATGAATTTAATGGTTATTGGAAGGACGTTGGAACAATAGAATGTTTATGGAAAACTAATTTAGCCTTAGCAGGACCAATTCCTAAGCTTAATTTATATGATGAGAATTGGAAAATTCATACTAGAAGTAAAGAAAAGCCTCCCGTTAAATTTGGTTATAAAGGTAAAGCAATACAGAGTCTTGTTTCTAATGGTTCAATTATTAATGGTACAGTAGAAAATTCAGTTATTGGCTCTGGTGTTTTTGTTAAAGAAGGAGCAGTAGTAAGAGATGCAGTAATCTTTAATAATACTGTAATTAAAGAAAATTCTATTATCTATAAAGCAATTATAGATAAAAAAGTAGTAATTGGGGCAAATTCACATATAGGGTTTGGGAATGATTTAACTGTGAACTTTGAGCATCCCGAATTGCTTAATTGTGGATTGACAGTAATAGCGAAGCACAGCAAAATACCTGATAATATGCAAATAGGTCGCAACTGTAGAATTTTCTCTTATCTTAATGAAAGTGATTTTGAAGAACAAGTAATTCCAAGTGGTAGTACTGTGACTTCTAAACTAGAAGAAGATGTTTATTTGTTGAATATAGCAGAATAAACTTTTGAACAAGCCTGCAATATTGCAGGCTTGTTATTTTTTATATAACTTACTTATGAGAGTACGGTCTCAACATTTGCTTATATAATGGTAAAGAAGGGCTTATTTGTTTTTATTTTTGTTTAAAAAAGGAAATTATAAACAAACAGAGAATAATAATAAAATATAGATTATGATTTTGCTTATATAATTGTTGTATTATTATAGGGGGGCTAGAAGATGAACAAAAGGGTGATTCTTCTTTTAATATTGTTAATGGTATTAGGTAGTAGCCAATTGTCTTATTGCACTTCAGAACCTACGATAAAAGATGGAATATTAAATTTGAATAAAAATAATTATCAGCAGCAACTTATTGAATTATCTGGAGAATGGGAAACTTATTCTCAACAATTGTATTCTCCACAAGAGATAACAGAACATAGTCCGGATTCATTATCAACACCTGGATTGTGGAAAAAATACAGTGTTTTTGGTCACGAGCTCCCTTTTCTTAGAGAAATGGAATTTGGATATGCTACATATCATTTAGTTATTAAGAATAATAATATTCCATTAGAGGCCATAAAAATTGGAGAAATAGCTAATAGTTATAAAGTCTGGGTTAATGATGAATTAGTTGCAGTTAATGGGCAAGTCGGTAAAAGTAAAAACTTGGAAGTGCCGCAGATGAAGGAAAATATTATTGAACTACCAGAAACTAATAATATAAATATAGTTATTCAAATTTCTAATTTTCATTTTAAAGAAAAAAGGTTTAGCAATTATAATGAGAAAATTATGTTAGGGACTAAAGAACAATTGCAGCAAGCTGATTTTATTACTCCTGTAGCTTTTGCTGTAGGGATAATAATGTTTTCTGTTTTATTTTCTTTCTATTTATTTAGAGGAAAAAGTAAACATTCATTTTATTTGTCTTTATTTAGTTTGTTATTAAGCTTTAAATTGTTGATTAATCATAATTTATTTAATATAGATTTAATAACTCAACTATCAGATTGGTATTTGCAAAAGATTAATTTGTTAATATTGGTTGGAGCTATAGTTCTTTTTATTAGCTATTTAAAAAAGCTATATCAAACAATTATTTCTGATATGATGTTTAAAATAATCTTGGGGAGTAGTTTTATTTTCGCTATGTTGATTATTGCTAGTTCTATCAATGTATATAATAGTACTTTTATTTATGGCCAATTTGCAGCATTTTTCTTAGTGTTATATTTAGTTTATACTGCTATTAAAGGTCTTTTTGAAGAGAACTATAACTATTTTATTAGCATGCTTTTTTTAATTGCGACAATCACTATTTATAATAGCAATTTGTTTTTCAACAAACTTTTTTTAAATTCTACTTATTTGTTGTTGCTAATATTATTAATTGTTTATCAAGTGATTTATTTAATTAAAAACAATTTTAAAAGTTTAATAGAATACAAGCAAGAAAAGAAAAACAAAATTGAAATGGAAAACTTAGCAGAAGTAACTAGTTTACTACATTCTAGTTTAGATAAACAGCAGATAGCAAGATTAGCAAAGCGGAAGTTAACTAAGTTGATAACCTATGATTCAATTGTAGTGATGGGAAAAGAGGGAAATAATCTTAAAGAATTAGCAATTCGAGGAGAAAGAAATATAGAAGATTCTGAAATTAAAATCTCAGAGAATGAATTATTTAATGATTTGATTAACAGAACTTCTCCTATGATAGTAGATGAAGTTGAAGATGTACCCTGGTTTGACAAATATGGAAAATTAAAAGGAATAAAATCTTGGTTAGGAGTGCCTTTAATAGCAGAGGGAGAAATAGTTGGAGTTTTAACATTAGGGAACAAAAAAGTTAAAGAATATAGTGAAATTAGTAAAAGCAGATTAAATAAATTTAGTAAAGAATTAGCTTTATCATTGCAAAACAGTTATAAATATAGTGAAATTAAAGAGTTAGCTGCTAAAGATAGCTTAACAGGCTTATATAATAGAAAAGCATTTAAAGAGATAGCAATAAAAGAATATAATCAAGCAGCAAGATATGAGCATCAATTTTCATTATTGTTAATAGATATTGATCAATATAAAGATATTATTAATGAACTTGACTATGGTGTTGGGGATGAAATAGTAAAAGTCATAGCTGAAAGATGTGAAGATAGTATTAGAACAGCTGATTACATGGGAAGATATGAAGGTGTTAGATTGGGAATCGTTTTAACAGATACGGGTTTATTTGGGGCGCAGGAATTAGCATCTAGATTACGACGGATAATAAATGAAGCAATAGTTGTAGAAGGTCATGGAGATATTTTAGTGTCAGCTAGTTATGGGATTTCAACTTTAGAAGAGAAAGTAGGAATTACTACTTTGTTTGAACTAGCTGAGAGTGCTTTAGCTAAAGCACAAAAAGATGGTGGAGATTGTATTAAAACTATGAAAGATTAATATATAATTATTTGCAACAGTGAATAATTATAACTCAAAGAAATGATAGCCCAAATATATTAAGCTATTCACGTATGTGTTTTAATTATTAATATAAAGAGAAGAATAATATTTAGGATAAAAGAAATAATAATAATCAGCACCTCTTTTAAAAATTTAGTGAAATTATTTAAAAACCCCTCTTGACAACAAGCGAATACTATGATAAATTAGTTAATGTCGCTTAGAAAGAGGGGCAGGATTTAGGTATTATCTTTTCTAAGAAAATATCGAAATCAGTTCTTGACAAGTC
>JBNJFD010000023.1:0-17622 GCA_051746525.1 Bacillota bacterium
GGTTGTCAACAAATACTTTCATCTTTATTTTAATTTTTAAAGATCTTAACTCTTATACTATATAATAGTTTATCTTACTTTTATTTAATTATACATTAGAAATACAATAATATTTAATAATTTAATAAAATAGAATTTTTTCTCCGAAATCCAAAATACAAGACCCAGCCTATAGCACTAATAGCTCTACTTGTTGCTATTTAAATCTTCAAGCTTTGCAAATTACTGTGGTTTTGCGCAAACTATTCTTTAATGGGCAGAAAGCAGTCAACTTTATCGCCTACATACTCCGACCATCAAATAATATTTTTTATCTGGTTTTGGCTTTTCAATTATATCATCGCGTTGACAAAACAATTCTACTTGATTAAAAGGTGCTAATAAATCACGAAATTCTTCTTCTGTATACTGCCGATAATGATAAGGATTAGCACAGCCCTTATTTCTCCCCTGCCCAAAAGGAGTTGAAATAATTAAAGTTCCCTCGTCTTTCAGTAACTTATTTAAGTTTGCAATAAATTGATAATCATCTTTAATGTGTTCTATAGTTTCCATACTAACTATAGTATCAAACTTTCCCAGTTTTTTTATAACATTACTATCATTAGCCTGTCCAACGAAAAAACTAGTTTGAGGATAATTATAGTTAACTCTTGCATATTCAATACTTTCTGCATCTATATCCACTCCAACAATTTCTGAAATCCCTTCCCCCATTGCTAGTAAAACTTCTGCACCATACCCTACTCCACAGGCAAAATCAAGAACTCGCCCCTTAGTATAGTTACTGGCAAACTTATATCTCGCTATATGTTCAATTAGCAATCCATTATCTGGATGCATTTTCTTAGGGATAACTCGTTCTTCGGTCAATTCAATATCCATCATACATCTCCCTCTTTATCATTAGATATTAATGCTTCAATCGTATAAACAGAACTCGGATTCCACAACAACCAACTAGTCAATTTTTCATCTGTTACTGCTTTTATTTGGGCTTTGATTTCTTTTTTACTATAAGTGTGTGTTAAAGAAAAATCCTGCAGCCAAGGTCGTACTTTAATTACATCTGCTCCTAATTTTTCTTTAGCATCCGCCAAACTATTAGCTATTATCTGATAAGGCTCCCTGGCTGGATTTTTTATTCCATACATTCCTCGCCCATAATGAGATGGATATAACATAGGAGAAATATAATCAACTTGATTGGCTATTCGTTTAATATCCTGACCAATCCCTAAATCTCCTTTTGCTGTAGTGGTCAACCCAAATAAATCAGCAGATAGAGTAACATCATATCCTTCTAAATTTTTTCTAGCTTTCTTTAAAAATCCTATGATGGCATCTGATTTAGAATAATCTTTATTATCTTTGATTATTAATTCACTGTTTTTCCTCAAAGTAGGAAAACGAATATAATCAAATTGAATTTCATCTAAACCTATTTCAGCCATTTCTTCTGCAATATTTATATTATAATTCCAAACATCTTGCGAATAAGGATTGGTCCATTTCTTACTTCTAACAATCTGCAATTTATCTTTAATATTAGTTAAATATGTTAAAGCAACTTTCTCATTTTTAGTAGCTAAAGTATAATCTTTAAAAACAGCTAGACGACCAATTACATAAACTCCTTTTTTCTGCCAAACACTAACTAACTTTTTAAAATCTTTTTTAGTTAAATTATAAACCGTTTCTTTAAGTGGAGAAGAAACAAAAGGAGTTCTTCCCTTAATATCTTTAACATCAACTACAATAGCATTTAAATCACTCTCATTAATTATTTTTATTATCTGTTCTCTCTTTCGCTTATGACTTAAAGTCCATAAATTAATATAAATCCCTCTAACATCTTGAAAATATTTCAATTGTGAATATTCTAACCCTTGGTACTCCAAGTTATAATCAATTCCCGCCAAAACTCTATTTTTAAGCTTTAAATTTATTTGCGGCTTTAAAGCAGCATTAGCGTCTGACAAAAACAAAAAGTTCATAAGCAAGAAACTTATTAATAATAAAACACACCATTGCTTCTTCATCTTTTCCTCCTCATAACCATAGATTGATTACATTATAACCAATCTGAGAAGGAATTATTATACTAAATTGTTGTAAAAAAATAAATTTGCAGGATAGAATACCTTATTTTTCTTCTACTGGCTCTAAACTGCAGGCAGAAAAAACAACAATGATAATTATATACTCTAACCATCATTGTTGCAAATAATAGCAAAAGCTAATACTATGTCAATAATATCTCTTTCTCTGCCTTGAAGAAGATATCTTTAGTTCTTTCCTATACGCAGCAATAGTTCTTCTTGAAATAGCAACACCTTTATCTTTCATCTTTTCTGCTAATTGCCTGTCACTCAAAGGATTGCTCTTATCCTCATTATCAATTAATCTTTCTAACCACTTCTTAATTTTAATTGTTGAAACTTTCTTAGATTCGCCTTCTAACCCTTCACTAAATAAAAATTTAAGAGGGAATAGCCCCTGAGGTGTTTGAATATATTTCCCATTAACTGCTCTACTAACTGTAGATTGATGCATCTCTATCTCATTAGCAACTTCTTTCATTGTCATTGGTTCTAAAAATTCAACACCTTTTTTTAAAAAATCTTGCTGTAAAAAAATAATCGCTTTAACTATCTTATATATAGTTTGTCTACGTTGCTCAATGCTTTTTATTAACCACAAAGCAGAATCTAATTTTTCTTTTAAATATTTTTTATTTTCTTTTGAATCCTCTTTTTTTAATAATTTTCGATAATAGTTATTAATTTTTAAAGTAGGAAAACTAGCTTCTTCCATAATAATCACATATTCATTTTTGTTTTTTTTAATAAAAATATCCGCTTTTAAATATTCATTTCCCTCTTTACTATTAAACTCTTTAATGGGATTAGGGTTCAAAGATTTAATTAAATCTATTAAATGCTGAGCTTGGGTAGGTTTGATTTTGAGTCTTTTAGCAATTTTCTTCACTTGGTTTTTATCCAGCTCTTCCCAGTGGTCTTCTATAATCTTTTTACTTAATTCAATCTCTTTAGTATTAAAATTATTTAGATTGTTTAACTGAATTAGCAAAGATTCTTTCACACCACACGCTGCAATTCCAGACGGTTTAAGCCCTTTTATTTCTTCTAAGACTTTTAATACTTTTTTTCTACTAACATCTAACTCTTCTTCAACATTTTCTATATCAGTAAAAAAACCATACTGCCCTAAATTGCCGATAATCTGCTTAGCAATCTCCTTTTCTTTTTTGTTTCTATTAACTAAATTTAACTGCTGTAATAAATATTCTTCTAATGTTAACTCTTTAGCAATGAAATTTTCATAATTTATCTCTTCTCCATCATATCTAACATAATTATTAATTAAGGACTCATAATTAGATTCTAATTCTAATAGTGGATTATCTATAATTTCTTCTTTTATATACTCAACTAACTCTAACGTAGAAAACTGAAGTAAGTTTATAGCCAATTGCAGCTTAGGAGTCATAGTCAAATTTTGTTTCTGCTCTTGTTTAATATCTATAGTATAACTTAATTCCATCACTACCACTCCTCAGTTAATTATTAACTTAAATAATTTTCTATTTCTTCAGCAGTTTTATAACTCAAAGCCTGTTCAGCAACCTCTTGTGCTTCTTCCAAACTTAAATTGCGAATAGTTTCTTTCACTTCTGGAACTGATACAGCACTCATGCTAAACTCATCTAAACCAATCCCTAACAAATAAGGAGTTAGCCTTTTATCTCCTGCCATTTCTCCACACATACCAGCCCACTTTCCTTCTTCATGTGCTGCGTCTACAACCCTCTTAATTAATCTCAATACTGCAGGATGAAACGGTTGATATAAGTGAGAAATGTTCTCATTCATTCTATCTGTAGCAGTTGTATATTGAATTAAATCATTAGTCCCAATACTAAAAAAGTCAGCTTCTTTAGCTAAAATATCAGCTGTTATAGCTGCAGCAGGTACTTCAATCATCATTCCCACTTCTAAATCAGCATTAAAATCAATATTTTCCTCTCTTAATTCGTTCATTACTTCTGCTAAAATTTCATTAGCTGCTCTTAATTGTTCTACTGCTGAAATCATAGGGTACATAATTTTAACTTGACCATAAGCACTAGCCCTCAAAATCGCTCTTAACTGTGTTTTAAACATATCTTTTTGATTTAAGCATACTCTGATAGCCCGATATCCTAAAAAAGGATTCATCTCTTTAGGTAAATTCAAATAAGGTATTTCTTTGTCGCCGCCAACATCTAAAGTTCTGATTATGACAGGTCCATTCATTTTTTTTGCTACTTCTTTATAAGCAGAAAACTGCTCTTCTTCTGTAGGCAAAGATTCTCTATCCATATATAAAAACTCACTGCGGTATAAACCAATTCCCTCAGCACCATTATCAATAGCTCCTTTTACATCTTTAGGAGTTCCAATATTAGCTACTATTTCTGTTTGATGCCCATCCTTAGTAACAGCAGGAAGTTCTTTCAATTTAGCTAATTTCTTTTTTCTAGCTACATATTCCTCTGCCTTTGCCTTATATTGAGCAATTTCTTCTTTAGTTGGTTTAATAATCACCTTTCCATTGACACCATCTACAATAATTTGGTCTCCTCTTTGCAGCTCATTTAAAACTCCATCCACTCCTACTACAGCAGGCAATTCCATCGAACGAGCCATAATAGCAGTATGAGATGTTCTGCCTCCTTTCGCAGTTACAAATCCCAAAACCTGCTCTTGGTCAATTTGGGCCGTATCAGAAGGAGTTAAATCTTGCGCTACTAAAACCACTTTTTTGTCTAATTCAGAGCAAGAAATTACCTCTTTCCCAAGTAAGTTTTTCAAAACTCTGTTCCCTACATCTTGGATATCAACTGCTCTCTCTTTTAAATACTCACTATCCATATCAGCAAACATCTCAACAAACTTATCTATTGTCTCATCCAATGCTGCTTCAGCATTTATTTTTTCTGTTTCAATTTTTTCTTTAACAGCAGAAATCAATTCCGGATCTTCTAAAACCATTAAATGAGCTTTAAAAATATCTGCTTCATCTTCACCCATATCTGACAGAACTTTTTCTTTAATAGAAGCCAATTGTTCTTTAGATCTCTGTACTGCTTTTTTTAATCTTTCTTTCTCTCCTTTAATATTTTCAACTATTTCTTTTTCATATGACAAGTCTTCTTCTAAAAGCATAGCCTCTCCAATTATAATCCCCGGGGAAGCAGCCACTCCAGTTAAATTTTCACCCATCTCTTTCACCCCCTTATTATTCACCAAAACCATTTTCAATTAATTTAATAATCTCATCAACAGCTTTTTGAGCATCTTCTCCTTCAGCCATTACAGTTATTTTCTTACTTTGATTAACTCCTAAACTCATAACTCCCATAATGCTTTTAGCATTAACTTTTTTCTGACCATATTCAAGCTCAACTTGCGCCTTATATTGTCCTGCTTTTTGAACGATTAAAGAAGCAGGGCGAGCATGAATACCTGTCTCATTTCTTATTGTCGCATTTTGACATACCATTGCATTATCCCTCCATCTTGTTCGTTTTTTTCTTTCATTAATTTAATAATGCAATTTTGATGCCAAACATAAAAAAATAATAAAAATATATTAATATCAACATATTAGACTAATATTCCGTTAAAACAATGACACCTTTATACATATTATAATTAAAAATTGTAATGTTACTCAATTAAGTTTTCTAAACTACCTTGTTTTTTCTAGTAATTTGATATTTTTTACCAGGTAATTTGATATTTTTTATCAACTTCAATCTACTAAGCCATATTTACGGGCTTTATTAGCTACTGTCTTATGAGTTATTCCCAAAGCTTTTCCAGAAGCATTAAAGCTACCATGTTTTTTTAATGCTAATTCAATTATCTCTTTTTCATATTCTTCTAAGGCAGCTACTTCTCCGTCAGCTGTCAAACTAACCAAAGATTTATTGGCACTATAGTTATTCTTAATATAATTAGGTAAATTATCCATAGTAATCTTTCTAGTTTCAGTAAAATTTATCGCTCGTTCAATTATGTTCTGCAATTCTCTAACATTCCCGGGCCAAGAATAATCAGCTAAAACCTCTAAAGCTTTCTGAGAGATAGTCTCAATTGGTTTTTCCAATTTAGCAGATAATTTGTTTAAAAAGTAATTCACTAATAGAGGAATATCCTCTTTCCGTTCTTTTAACGAGGGTAAAAGAATAGGAATGACATTTAGTCTATAATATAAATCTTCTCTAAAAGAATTTTCCTGTATCATTTTTTCTAAATTTCTATTAGTCGCTGTTACTACCCTTGTATCTATTTCTATTACTTCAGTTCCTCCAACCCTTTGGAAGTTTCGCTCCTGCAATACTCTTAATAGCTTAACCTGCAGCTCAATTGGCATTTCTCCAATCTCATCTAAAAAAATAGTCCCTTTATCTGCTAATTCAAATTTGCCTATTTTCCGCTGTGTTGCTCCAGTAAAAGAGCCTTGCTCATGACCAAAAAGTTCACTTTCAATTAAATTAGCAGGAATCGCAGCACAATTAACCCTAATAAAAGGACCCTCTGCTCGAGCACTAGCATAATGAATAGCTTCCGCTACTAGCTCCTTACCAGTTCCACTTTCTCCTCTAATCAGAACCGTTGATGTTGTTTCAGATGCTTTAGAAGCTTTAACTAACGCTTCTTTAAGTTCACTACTTTTACCGATAATTCTCTGGAAATGCTTGTCTAATTCTTTCTCTCTTTTTAGCTCTTGTTTTAAATATTCTGCTTTAGCAGAAAGCTCTTTTAAACGCTGAGCCATTTTCTCTACTTCAATCTTCTTTTTAGAAACTATTACAACACCATCTACTTCATTATCTACTTTAATTGGATACATGCTTGAAATAATAACCAACTCTTCATCGCGCTTTGTTACAACTCCAACTTCTCCTTCACCTGTTTTTAAAACTTTTTTATAGGTGTGATCATCACTAATTGTACCTATATCTTCTCCTATCATATCTTGAATATCAACACCTAACATTTGACTATAAGTAGGATTAATATAATCTATAACCCCCTGCTTATTAACAACACAAATCCCATCTTGAACAGATTCTAAAATCAAATTTAATCTCTCTTTTAAAGCTTTAACCTCTTTAAGCTCTCCAGAGAGTTTTTCTAAAGTAGAAATATCTTGAAAAACTGCTATAGCTCCGATGGTTTTACTATTAGATTTAATAGGAGTACGATTAGTTATAATTATGGCATCGTTTATCCTTTGCCGCTGACCTAATTCTGCTTCTCCCGATTCCAAAACATATTTCAATCTTGAATTAGGTACTACAGATTCAACATCTTCTCCTATTACTTGGTTCGATTCTAAACCAGTAATTCTTTCAGCAGCACGGTTAAAACTAGTAATTGTTCCATTTTGACTAACAATAATAACTCCGTTAGCCACATTATTAAACACCTTATCCATAGCTGTAGTTGTTTGTTGTAAAATTTCATCAACCTCATCTTTAGTTTGGCTATCTTCTAAATGAAATTCCCCTTCTAAAAAATCTACAAACTCTCTAATAGAGTCTTCAGCATTCTGTCCTCTGCTAGCTGCTATAATATCATCTTGATAAGCTATATTCGATGATATTACAGAAATTAAACTAGTGGCTGGTAATAGATTATCTTCATCTCGTCCAATAAACAATTTATCATTGTATTTAGTGCTTATCCTGTTAGCTTCCTGGACTATCAAAGCAGCTACTCGAGCATGTAATCCTTTTTCATGTTCAATAACTAATTTCTCTTTTTTAATCACTAGCTACTCACCCCTAATTAATAAAAATACTACTACCAAACCACAATTACACCCTATTCCTAAAAAAGAACGCCCTACTTAGCAAAAGACTAGTTAGGACGATTAATACTATATATATATTATATCAACTATTAAATCAAAATGAAATTCTTATTCCGAAACCTTAATCGAAAACTCTTCCTTTTTAATGGCCTCTAAAATTTCATCTATACTTTTATTAAAGCTTGCTTCCACAACAGCACAAACTGCTCCTTCAACAATTGGTGCATTAGCAATTACAAGTTTTTCTTGTACTTCTTCAGCAAATAATTCAAAGGCCAATTCTACATTCATTACTGCACTTCCCATATCTGCTAATACTATTATACCATCTTCTTTATCCATTTGTTCTAGCTTTTCATAAATCAAATCTGAGCTTGTACCTAAACGACCATCTGCAGTCCCTCCTACAGCTTCTAAAATAATCTCATCTTGAATCATTTGTTCTGCTAACTTTTTAGTTCCTGTCGCTAGCTCAATACTATGGGAAACAATCAAAATCCCTACCATTTAATTTACACCTCACTTTTTTATAATACTTCATCAACTATAGTTTTAATAATCAAATAGCTCGATGTTGAACCAGGGTCTTGATGTCCCTTACTCCTTTCGCCCAAATAACTAGCTCTACCTTTTTTAGCCACTAAAGGGATTGTACTTTCCATTCCTTCTTGAGCAGCAGCTACACAATTTTTTAAAGCTGTATTTAATTCAACACCTTCTTCATAATCTTCTTTCAAACTATTAACAGCTGGAATAATTGTATCTAACATAGTTTTATCTTCCAATTCCGCTTTGCCCCTCATTTTAATTCCAGCAATTACTTCTTCACCAACTTCTACTAAATTTTCTAATGATATTTCATCATCAATTACAGCACTAGCTTTCAAAAATGCTGTTCCAAATAAAGGTCCTGATGCTCCACCAATATTAGAAATCAAAACCATAGCTATTTTTTTTAACACTTCTTTGTTACTATCAAAATCTCCATTTTCTAATTCTTTTTTCACTTCAGTAAACCCACGCGCCATATTAATCCCATGGTCTCCATCCCCAATAGCAGCATCTAATTCTGTTAACCTTTTTTTATTAGCAATAATTTCATCTGCTACTTTATCAAAAATTTCCACAGCTTTTTTACTCATAGTTTCACCTTCCTTTTTAATATTTTTTGAAAAGTTCCCCCTCAAACAAAACTAAATTACAATTGTTTGAGGGGAGTACAGATTCATTAGCTTCTTTTCATTGTTTTTACTTTAATAAATTAACATCTGTAGGTGCATTTAGTAAATCTTTAAGCTCATCATCTAATTTCAATAATGTAATTGAAGCTCCTGCCATCTCTAAAGAAGTCATATATTCTCCTACAAAAGTTTTATGCACTTTAATTTGCTTTTCAGCTAATAACTCATCAACTTTTCTATTTGCTATATATAACTCCATTAATGGAGTTCCCCCCATACCATTAACCATTACCGCCACCTCATCTTTTGCTGTAAAAGGCAAATCTTCTATTACACTACCTAATAAATCTTCTACTATAGCATCAGCTTCTTTAACTTCGGTTCTTTCTGTTCCTGGCTCACCATGAATACCTATTCCTAATTCCATTTCTTCTTCTTCTAAAGTAAAAGTTGATTCATCAGCAGACGGAACTCGACAAGGATATAATGCCATCCCCTTAGTTCTAACATTATTAATTACTTTTTCGGCCCCTGCCTTAACTTCTTCTAAACTAGCTCCTGCTTCTGCTAAAGCCCCTGCAATTTTATGAACAAATATAGTTCCTGCTACACCTCTTCTACCAGATGTATAAGTACTATCTTCAACAGCTACATCATCATTAACTACCACATGATCAACTTCAATTCCATCAGCCGCTGCCATATCTTCAGCCATTTCAAAATTCATTACATCTCCAGTATAATTCTTAATAACCAATAACACACCTTGTCCACCATCTACTGCTTTAATAGCTTCATACACAGCATCAGGAGTAGGAGAGGTAAACACATCACCTGCTATAGCTCCATCTAACATTCCTGTTCCTACATATCCTGCATGAGTAGGTTCATGACCACTTCCTCCACCACTTATTACTGCAACTTTGTCATTAGGAGCATTGTTCCTTACTACTACATTATAATCTTCTACCTTCTTATAGCGATCTGGTTCTGCCGCCACTAAACCCTCTATCATTTCCGCCACTGCCTGATCAGGATCATTAACTAATTTTTTCTTCATAATTTAATACCCCTCTTTCTTTGATTGGTTTTACTACTAAATATTAATTGCATTTTTTATACCAAAGATAGTTATAAATTTCAAAAACCATAAATAACATTTTAAAAACTATAATTCCAGAGTATAAATTATTTATACTGTTTTAATTACTATTTTTTATTATATACAGCATTTTATAATCATTTTTTGATTTTTGAGATAGTTTATCAGTTTTTTAAAAAAACAATAAAATTAAATTAATTTTTTATTGATACTTTTTACCAAGCATCTTGATATTTTTTACCAACAGGTCAGCAAGAACTAAAACATATCCCCTATAACAATAAAAAATCCCCTTTGAGCAAACAGATTTTTATTAGTTAATCTGTCTACTTTAAGGGGCCCTTATTAATTAAATGCTGTTTTTTTGTTTTTTATTTGAAATATATTTTTAAATTTCAATCTATTTTTCTGGTCTTAAATGAGGGAATAAAATAACCTCTCTGATTGACTGCGAATTAGTCAGTAACATCACTAAACGATCAATCCCAATTCCCAATCCTCCAGCAGGAGGCATCCCATATTCTAAAGCACGAATAAAGTCCTCATCCATATGATGCGCTTCTTCATCACCGGCTTCTCTTTGTTTCATCTGTTTTTCAAATCTTTCCCGTTGGTCAATTGGATCATTTAATTCAGAAAAAGCATTAGCGATTTCATTTCCGGCCATAAACAATTCAAATCTATCAGTAAAGCTTGGATTATCAGGATTTCTTCTTGCTAAAGGAGAAACTTCTACTGGATATTGAGTTATGAATGTAGGCTGAATTAATTTATCTTCAACAAATTCTTCAAAAAATTCATTAATAATCTCTCCTGTACTAGTCTCCTCTTCATACTCAACGCCTTTTTCATCAGCTAATTTTCTAGCCTCAGCTAGTTCATCAACTTCAGCAAAATCTACATCTGTATATTTTTCTATAGCTTCAATCATAGTTAGAGTTTTCCACTGCGATAAATCAATTTCATAATCTCCATATTCAATCTCAAGAGTTCCTAGTGCTTCTTGCGCTACATCTTTAATTAAAGTTTCAGTGATTTCCATAATATCTTTATAATCAGCATAAGCTTGATACAACTCTAAAGAAGTAAATTCAGGATTATGTTTAGTAGACAATCCTTCATTCCTCATATTCTTGCCTAGTTCAAAAACTTTTTCAAAACCACCTACTAATAACCGCTTTAAATAAAGTTCAGGCGCAATCCGCATATACAATTCTGTATCTAATGCATTATGGTGGGTCACAAATGGTTTAGCTTCAGCACCACCAGGAATTTCATGCATTAAAGGAGTTTGTACTTCCAAAAATCCCTGCTGCTCTAAATTCCTTCTGATACTATGTAGAACTTTACTTCTAATTTCAAAAGTTTTCTGCACATCATCATTTACAATTAAATCTACATATCGTTGACGATATCTCATCTCCACATCTTTTAAACCATGCCATTTTTCAGGTAACGGTCTTAATGATTTAGCAAGGACATCAAAGTCTTCTACCTGAATAGTTATCTCTCCTTGACCACTTTTAAAAACTAATCCTTCTATTCCAATTTGATCTCCTATATCTAGGTCATCAAAGATTTCAAAACCTTCTTCTCCAACATTCTTAGCTTTAACATATAACTGGACCGTCCCCGACATATCTTTTAAATCAGCAAAAATTGATTTCCCATGATTTCTCATAGCCATAATTCTACCGGCTGTTTTAACCATAACACTGTCTTCTCTTAACTGGTCATAGTTAGCAATTACTTCTTCAGTACTATAAACTTTATCAAAGTCTGTACTATAAGGAGCAACTCCTTCTTCTTTTAATTGTTCTAAATTTTTCCGCCGATCTTTCATTAATTCATTCATTTCTGTATTTTCAGTTGACATATTACTATACCTCCATATTAATGCTATTTTCTAATTGCTAAAATTTTATACTTTACTTCTCCTGCTGGAACTTCTATAGTTACAGTATCTCCTATACTATGTCCTAATAATCCTTTTCCTATTGGAGACTTATTAGAAATCTTGCCTTCATCAGGGTTAGATTCTGTCTGCCCTACAATTTTATATTCTATTTTTTCGTCAAATTCCTCATCATGTACTGTAACAATAGTACCAACATTTACTGTTGTAGTATCGATATCATCTTCATGTATCACTTCTGCATTTTTTAACTTTTGTTCTAATTCTTTAATTCGCCCTTCAATAAAAGCCTGCTCATTTTTAGCATCTTCATATTCTGAGTTTTCACTAATATCTCCTAATTCTCTTGCTTCTCTAATTCTTTGAGAAATTTCTTTCCGTCGTGGTCCCCGCAAATGATGTAACTCATCTTTTAACTTCTTTAATCCTTCTTCAGAAACAAGCACTTTTTCTTCTGCCATCTTTAAAACCCCTTTTCTTTATTAATTAAACATCAATTTCACTTTTTTAAAGTCAGTTAATAAAACATTATAATTAAATTTGCAAATTTTGTCAAGAGCAACTTAAACAAATTGCTTTTTATATTCTTCTAATAGTTGTATCATTTCTCCTAAACTTTCAGCATGATTTAGCCTGTCTTTGATAACTGTACAATTTTTTAAACCTTTTAAATACCAAGCAGCATGTTTTCTCATTTCTCTAACCCCAACATATTCTCCTTTATATTCTACTAATTTTTTTAAATGAGTCTGAGCAGTTTCAATTTTCTGTTGCGGTTGCGGTTCAGCTGGAATATCTCCTGCTTTTAAATATTTAGCAACTCGATGAAAAATCCACGGATTACCTTTAGCTCCCCGACCAATCATTACTCCATCACAATTAGTCTGTTTTAACATCGCTTCTGCATCTTCAGGGCCAAAGATATCACCATTACCCAATACTGGAATTTCCAATGCAGATTTAACTTCTTTGATTACTCCCCAATCAGCTTGCCCCTGATAAAATTCTTCTCTAGTCCGCCCATGCACTGCTACTGCCTGAGCACCATTCTTTTCAGCAATTTCAGCAATCTGTACTGCATTTGAATTATCTTCATCCCAGCCTGCTCGAATCTTAACAGTCACTGGAGTGGCCACTGCTTCACTCATAGCAGCAACTATTTCTCCTAACAATACTGGAGTTTTCATTAAAGCAGAACCATAACCACTCTTAACTATTTTAGGAGCAGGACAACCCACATTTAAATCAATTATTTCTGGATTGCTTTCTGCTGCTACAATTTGAGCAGCTTCTGCCAAAACTTGTGGCTCATTACCGAATACCTGCAGGGCTACTGGGCGTTCTTCATCTGTTATAGTTAAAAATTCTTTTGTCTTTTGATTATCATAAATTAGTCCTTTAGCACTCACCATTTCTGTATAAACTAAACCACAACCCTGCTCTTTAACTAAACTACGATAGGGCAAATCAGTAACTCCAGCCATAGGAGCCAAAGCAACTGGTGGATTTATTTCAACATCCCCTATTTTAAGCACTACTAGCACCTCGCCTTTATTAATTGATAATTGTCAATTTAATTACTAGTTTCGTTCCGAAATAATTTTCAACCCTTCTAGAGTTAAAAACTGATTATTAATATCTATCTCTTGGGCATGAGGGCTAATCAAATCTGACAAGCCACCTGTAGCTACTACCTTAGCTTGTGGTGCAAATTCTTCTTTTATTCGTTTTACTATCCCATTCACCATATCTATATAACCATAAACTATTCCCGATTGCAAGCCATCATGTGTATTTTTTCCAATTACTCGTTTAGGGACAGCTAATTCTATCTTTGGCAACTTAGCAGCTCGAGAAAATAAAGCTTCAGCTGAAATATCAACCCCCGGAGCAATTGAACCACCTAAATAAGCCCCATCTTCTGATACAGCACAAAAAGTCGTTGCTGTCCCAAAATCAACAATAACTAACGGTCCATTATACAATTCATAAGCTGCAATCGCATTAACTATTCTATCAGCACCAACTTCTTTGGGATTATCAACTCTAATTTCCATCCCGGTTTTAGTCCCTGGGCCCACAATCAAAGGATTAATTCCAAAATAGCGCACAGATACTTCTTCTAACATATTAATTACCGGTGGAACTACTGAAGAAATAATTATTTTAGTCACATCTTCTAATTCTAAATTTTCACTAGAAAATAAATTAAGTAGTAAAATTCCATATTCATCAATTGTTTTTTGTCTATCAGTAGATATTCTCCAGTCAACTACTAATTCCGAATTTCTATATAATCCTAAAACAGTATTAGTATTTCCCACATCAATCGTTAGTAACATTTTTTTCACCTCTAATTTTGCGATTTTAAATTTTGGTGTCTAATAGATACATCTCCTGAATATACTTGCTCCCGCTTATCATCTATTTCAACTATTAACGCTCCATCGCTAGCTATATCAACTGCTGTACCACAAATTTCATCTTTTGCTCTAGCAACTACAATTTCTTGTCCCAAAGTATAACTATATTTTTTCCACTCGGACAAAATGAAATCAAAATCATCAATTGCTAAATATAATTGTTCCATCTGCTTTAATAACAACTGTACAAATTGCACTCGATTTATCGGAGCATCTAATTCATGATATAACGTTGTAGCCTTATCTTTTAAATCTTCCGGCAGATCTGTTTTGGGGAAATTGGCATTAACTCCAATACCTATCACTAAATAATTAATTTTGTCTAATTCTGCTCCCATTTCAGTCAAAATTCCGCTAACTTTATAACCATTAATTAAAATATCATTAGGCCATTTTATTTTAGGGTTTAAAGCTGTTTGCTTTTCAATTACTTTTGCTACAGCAAGAGAAACAACATAAGTTGCTCTAGTTGCTAAAACCGGTTTTAACTGTGGTCTTAAAATGCAGGATAGCCAAATACCTCCTGCTGGACTACAAAACTGACGCCCAATCCGACCTTTTCCTGCTACTTGTTCTTCTGTTAAAATAACCGTTCCTTCTTTAGCATTATTATCAGCTTGTTCTTTAGCCAGCTGATTTGTCGATTCTAACTGATTGTAATAAATTATATCTTGACCTATAACATCTGTTTCTAAACCTAAATCTATTTCTTCTGGAAGTAAAATATCAGGAGTAGCAACTAGTTGATATCCTACTTTAGAAGAGGATTCTATTTTATATCCTGCATCTTTGAAATAGTTGATATATTTCCAAATCGTTGTTCTAGAAACACCTAATTTATCACTCAAATCTGCACCTGATAAATATTGGTCTTGATTATCATACAACAATTTCAAAACTTCTGTTCTTCTAGTTAGTTTTTTTCTCATAAAACCACCTTTTTTAAGCCGAATTTAAATCCTTAAATGTATATAACACATATATATTATCACTTTTAAAAGATAAAATAAAGTTTTTCTAAGGCATAGTTTTATTAACTACAGCAAAATCAGGCTGATAATATCAGCCTGATTTTAATCTTTTGCAATTTATAATTTTACAAACTACTTATATCAGCTCTTTGTAAAGCTTTAATAATCGCTACTGTTATTATTACTGCCACAACTATTTCTGGGATACCGTGAGTTAAAGCAACACTTAGAGCTGTCTCAAAATTAGGGAGATAACCTCTTAATAAGGCCAAAGTTAAAACTCCACTTGTATTTACTGCCGTTCCAATTATTGCAGCAAAAATCACTGAGCCCATCTTTGTAATCATATCTTTAGTTAAATAATAACTATATGCAGCACAAATCCCAATTAAAATCCGAGGCAAAATTGCAACTAGAGGGTCACTAAAAAATGCTGCTCCTCTAATAAAACTAGCCAAGCCAAAAATCAAACCAATTAAAGCTCCTACAAGTGGTCCTTCTAAAATTGCTCCAATAATTACTGGGATATGCATTATTGTTGCCGAACCTGCTGGTGTAGGAACAGGAATAAAACCTAAAGGGGTAAAACTAAGCATAATCGCTACCGCACCTAAAACACCAATTATCGCTAATTCACGAACTTCAAAATCCATAATTATTCCTCCTTCACAGCAATCTTATTGTTCTGATCTACAAAAACAACTTGCGGCTCTAATTCTACAGCCTCTTGTTCTGCAAAAAAACCGTAAGAAATAATAATTACCTCATCTCCAACTTCTGCTTTTCTTGCTGCTGCCCCATTTAAACAAATCACACCAGAATTTCTCGGTCCTGCAATAACATAAGTTTCTAACCGTTCTCCATTATTATTATTAACTACCTGCACCTTCTCATTAGGAAAAATATCAGCTGCTTCTAATAATTCCTCATCAATAGTAATGCTGCCTACATAATCTAAATTAGCCTCTGTTACTGTTGCCCGATGAATTTTAGACTTATGCATTATTCTCATATCTAGTTAACCTCCATCATCAAATTATCGATTAATCTTGTCTCACCAATATACACTGCTACAGCAATCAAAACTTTCCCTTCAATTACCTCTGCCTGTTCTAAATCATTCTGATTTACAACTTCTACATAATCTATATCAGCCAAAGGCTCCTGCTCAATAAACTCAATCGTCTGCTCTCTTATAGCTTTCCCTTCCCTACAGCCGTCGTTTCTAACCATCTTCTTAGCTAACTGCAGCGCCTCATATAATACTGTTGCAGCCTCTCTTTGCTCTTGATCTAAATATTTATTACGAGAACTAACTGCTAAACCATCCTCTTCTCTAACAATAGGCACTGTTTTTATTACAATATCAAAATTTAATTCTCGCACCATTTTTTTAATTACTGCTACTTGTTGCGCATCTTTTTGACCAAAATAGGCCCGCCTAGGAGTAATAATATTAAATAATTTAGTTACAATAGTACACACTCCAGAAAAATGACCTGGTCGCCTAGCACCACATAATTTATCTGTTATCCCCGAAACTTCAACTGTAGTAGAAAAATTAGGAGTATAGATCTCACTACTATCAGGATTAAACACTGCATCTACTCCTACACTAGCAGCAAGTTCAGCATCTCTATCAATATCACGAGGATATTGATCATAATCTTCACCCGGGCCAAATTGAGTGGGATTAACAAAAATACTTACTATTACCACATCATTCTCTTTCTTAGCCTGCTTCATTAAAGCTAAATGACCTTCATGTAAATAACCCATTGTCGGTACGAAGCCAATACTTTTATCATCTTGCCCAGCAATAAATCCTTTAATTCCATCTATAGTTTGATAAACTTTAATTGCCCTTCACCTCACTAATTACAGTTTCTTATTCCCTTGTCTCTTGTTTTTCTTGTCTCTTGTTTTTCTTGTCTCTTGTTTTTCTTGTCTCTTGTTTTTCTTGTCTCTTGTTTTTCTTGTCTCTTGTTTTTCTTGTCACTTGTTTTTCTTGTCACTTGTTTTTCTTATCTCTTCACTCTTCACTTGTCACTCTTCACTTGTCACTCTTATTACTAGTTATTGCTTTTAAGCCTAAAAACTTTCCTCCGCTGTTGGAAATTCTTCTACTTCTACATCTTCT
>JBNJFD010000024.1:0-1513 GCA_051746525.1 Bacillota bacterium
TTTAATTCTTCAAAATCTCTCTTCACAGTGATAACATCACCAATTCTAATTTTTTCTTTTACTTCTTCAGCTTCTCTCCCTAAATCAATATACATATCGTCCATTTTATATGCTTTTTGTCGCTCTTCAGAGCTCTGTACATGAGGTGGTTTAGCCCCAATAATACCTTGGTATTCTTCTTTACCTAATATTACAACTTCTTGCCCTACTAAGGTCCGCTGGTCAATTCCTCCAACAGCTGTAAATCTTAAAAAACCCTCATCTTCAATTTTGGTCACCATTAAACCAATTTCATCCATGTGTGCTGCTAACATAACTTTAATAGCATCAGAAGCGTTTCCCTTTTTATAGGCAATTAAATTACCTAAATTATCATACTTGATTCCAGTTGTATAAGGAGAAAAAACCTCCTCTACTTGTTTAGTTATGTTTTTTTCATAGCCTGAAACACCAATAGTTTCAGATAATTTTTTTAAAGTATCTATATTACTCATCGTTGCCCCTCCTATAATAGCTTAAATATAGTCAAAAATTAGATATAGAGTTTCATCATAATCACCAATAAAACAATTATTAAACCTACTAACAATAATAATGTTGTTAAATCTTGGTCCATAAAATCTTCTTGTTCTTTCTTTTGGAGATTATTTAGTTTTTCCATTTTTTGCTGCTCAGATTCTGGAGTAGCTAATTTAATTTCTGATTCAACATAAATTTTTCCATATACATTGGAACTTAATCTAATTAGCACTGAATAACGTTGAGATTTTTCTTTATATTCAATGCCTTCAATAGTTCCAGCTACTGCTCCAACATCACTACTTAATAATTTATCTAAATATTGGCCTACTTCTCTTTGGTCAACAACTTTAACTAATAATTGACTTCCAATATCTAGATTGGTTATTTTCTCACCAAAAGTCGGCGATACAATTGGAATACAATTTAAAGTTATATTAATTCCTAATTTACTATCTTCATTTTCCTCATCTTCAGTTTCCTCTTCCTCAGTTGAAAAAAATTCAGGATGCATTTTTCTAAGTTGAACCTCAGTTTTTATTTTAGCTCTTAACCTCAAATCAACTTTTTCTTCCAGCTCTTCTTCTAACTTTATTTTTATTATCTGGTTAATACCGCTAATATCATTTTCTTTAGCCATATCTAAAATTTCAAATAATTTAGCAGGATTAAAAGTATCATTAAGCAACAATCTTAACTGGCTTGCCTGCTGAGATTTGTTATTATCTAATTCATTAATTGTTTTGATAAAGACTTTACTATCTACTTCTAAACTAATATTAGTGTCCTCAGCTTCACTACTGATAATAATGTCAGTTTTAATAACTTCTCCATCTTTACCATCAGCAATGAATATAAATAACCCATAATATTTATGATAGCCACCATAGCTGAACTTACCCTGAATAATTATATATTTTTTATCTACATAAGCATCCATATCTAAAGCTCGGTCTAAATTGCCATCAGCTAATTTTAAAGCAGTTTCAGCAGA
>JBNJFD010000024.1:1613-17341 GCA_051746525.1 Bacillota bacterium
TTTCCTTTTCTTTATCATCAGGTAAATTCATTAAAGTATAATAGGGTTCCATATCAATTGAACTACCAGCATAATTTTCTTGAGGAAGTTCCCATAAATCTTCATTGTTATAAAAAACTTTTGGATTTTCCATATGATATTTGTTGTACATATTAGCTTGAACAATAAACAAATCTTCAGGATAACGCAAATGACTTTCTATATAATCAGGCATTTTAGATTTATTTAAAAATAAGTTAGGGAAAATTTTCTGATAAGTTTTAATAATAGGATCAGTTTCATCTACTACATAAAATTTCATATCTCCTGTATAAGCATCAATTACTACTTTAACAGAATTTCTAATGTAATTCCCCCAGGCTTGTGGTTCTGAATAAGGATACATATTGGTAGTAGTATAAGCATCCTGAATCCAATACATTTTATTATTTTCTACTACTAAATAAGGGTCCTCATCATATTTTAAAAATGGTGCAACTTTTCTAACTCGTTTTTTGATATTACGGTCAAACATTAATTGGCTATCAGGAGTGATATCATTATTTAATAATAATTTTAGAGTTTTATACTTATAAGAAAATGCAACTTTTCTTAATAAACTATTTAATTTAACTCCACCCTTGCCTTGATAAGTAACATATTGATTATCATCTCCTTGAGGGTAGTCAAATTCTTCAGCTCTAGTATTAGCAACTACATACTCATTAGTTAATTCACCATAATAAATACCAGCTTGTTTAACATTAAACGAATCACTTTTAGGAGGAATATCTTGAATTGTAAATTTTGGTGATCCTCCCTCAGTTTTCTCGCTAACAGGACTCATTGTTACTCCAAACCCATGAGTATAATTTAATTTCTTGTTAACCCAAGTTTGAGCTTGAGGAGGTAACAACTTTTGATTTAATTCTCTTGCACTTAACATTACTTGTCTTAATTCCCCATCAATCATATAGCGGTCAACATCAACATCATTAAATGTATAATAAGACCTAATCTCTTGTAATTGACCATAAGCTGATTTTAAAGGTCTCGCATCCCATAATCTAATATTATTATAAGTTGTTTTATTATCTCTTAATTTTTTATAAGTTAAATTCTCTTCAACTGGAAAATCTATTTCATTAATTTGATTTAAATCATAAGCTTTTTGAGTATATTTAATATTATATCCAATATAAGGCGTTTCTTTAACAATTTCATTTGGTTCTACTTGATATTGCTGAACAAATGCAGGATATAAACTGCCTAATAGAATGGAGGCAACAATTAAAGTTATTACTCCACCAACTACTAATCTGAATTTTTTTATAAAAATATTAGCAGCAACAACTACAGCTAATACTAAAGAAATAACCATTAAAACTTTTAAAGCAAGCAACTGAGCATGTACATCTGTGTAACTAGCTCCAAGAGCTACTCCCCTATCAGAGTATAACAGATTAAACATATCTAACCTATAACCCCAGGCTTTAATAACAAAATACAAAGTAGCTAAAATTGATAAATGTTTTTTTGCTCTATGGCTAGAACTAATCTTTTTAGAAAAAGATTTGCCGCTACTGCTAAACAAATAAATTGTTCCTACTATTATTGCAGTTAAAATAATTAAAAAAGCAACTAGTTGATAGAGCAATTGATATAACGGCAACTTGAATATATAAAAACTCAAGTCATTATTAAATATAGGGTCAGTAATATTAAAAGCAGTAGCATTAATAAATTCTAACAGCGTTTGCCAACTATCTAAGCTAATGCTGCTAAAAATAAATCCGATAAAAGCACTAATCCCTAAATAAATAATATTTAATCTTTTAGCAGATAAAAAATCAAAAAAGCTATTAGTAGAGCCCCTCATTTCAATGATAGTGTCTTCCTGCTCATTATTATTATTATTAATTAATTCTAAAACTTTAGATTTAGTAAAATAAAGGTTAATGAAAATGAATAAAGAGAACACCAACCATAATCCCATTCTAATTGCTATTTTAGCAGTAATAATTGTTTTAAACACACTAACTAAGTCTAAACTTTGAAACCATAACCAATTAGTATATAATTGGGTTAACAATCCTAAAAAAGTACTAAAAAAAATGAATACTGCTGCTGTAACACCAATAATAAATTTTGTCTTTTTAGTCATAATCGTACCCTCCCTGGATGATTAGTATAATCTATTCAGTCAATTAATTTACTCTCTTATGGTATATAATTCTACATCTTTTTAATTTTTCCTGCCTAATTAGGAATTATTCTAAATTAATTGTAGGAACTACCTGCTTTTTTTCAAAATAAGTAAAATAATTACCATTACCTAATTCCGCTAAGTTTTTTAATTGTAGTTGATTAACTTTGTTTATATTATCTATATGAATAATATGAGTTTTAATATTTTTTTTACTCATTTTTTTTATTATGCGACTAGGCATTAGTTCACCTGTATCTTTACCATCTGTAATCAATAAAATGTGTTTTGAACCATTAAATTTTAGTAAATCCTTTTCTGCTAATAATAAATTTACCGCAATTGGTGATTTGCCAGCTGGTTTAATTTTATTTACATAATCTAATATTTTTTGGTTGTTATTTTGAGCTGGTTCTAATACTAGAAAAGAATTAGATTTAGGTTTATCTGTAACTCCAAAAATTCGAAGTCCTAAATATACGTTGTTGGGTAATTGGCTGCAGATTTGTTTTACTACTTCTTTAGCAATAGTAATCTTATTTTTTTTATCAACCTGCCCCCACATACTTCCAGAAACATCCCAAATTATTTCTAATACGCTATCCTCCTTAATATCTAACTTTGCATTATTAACTTTAATTTCTCGTCCAAATTCGGGATTATCCTCTTTAGAGATTGATAATATGTTAAACATATTTATAAGAAATATACCCGAAATTAAAACAATAATTAATCCTCCTAAGATTAAATTTTGTTTGAGCCTCATTAGAATCCCTCCTTTATTTAATTGTTATGATTTTATTTTTTTATTATGTTATGTTCATAAGTGACTAAGTTTCAATTGTACTTATTTCTAAAAAAAAGAGTTGAAACCAATTTAATAGTCTCAACTCTTAATCATATATTTTGCCTTTTTAGATTTCTTCCTCTTTTATCTTATCCCCAGCAGCAGAATAAAATAGAACACGGTTTACATTTTTAACTTCAGAAGCAGATAATCTAACTAAATCATAAGGATAAGTTATAACTTGATTTACCATTTCTTCGGACCCTGGACTAATAGCTTTTATTGTAACAATTAACGTTTCATCACTTTTTCTTACTTCTCTAATTTGAATATTATATCCTCCAGTAGGACGCTGACCTAAAGTAACATAAATAGCCAACCCATTATCCAAAGATAAACCATCTAAGTTGTTTAATTCATTCTTATATTTTTCAATATTTTCTTCAGTAATAGTAATAAATTTGCTCTCCTCTACATAATTATCTTCCTCCCAATTGTTTTCAAATTGCTGTGACGATTTATAAATTAATTTCCCTTTGTTTTTAATATCATGATTACAACCACTAATTGCAATTGCTAATATTATAATTACTAATAAAATAACACCTCTTATTTTCATGTTTCCCCCCCTAATATGATTACATTAAATTCTCCTACTATTATTATAATATAAAAAAAATTGCTATTCAATAATGATTAATTTATATTATGTTCATAAGTGACTAAGTAATTGTAAACTATAGTTGCAAATAAAAACTTTTAAGGGTTAAAAATAATAAATAACTATGTTATAATTATAAAATAACAATAGATATGATAAGCTTGTATAAGGAGGCTATAATTATGAAAGATAATAAAATTGAAATAAAATTCGAAAATAAAACTATTAAAAGTGATAAATTAATTGCTACTACTAAAAATGATGAACAGAGCAATATTTTAGAACAGTTTATATTAGGTGAGTGGCAGTTAGAAGAATTAATTATGGCGACAAACAATTTAGACAATTTATTAGCTGAAAATATATATCAGCGTCTTACACCAGAACAGCAGTCATTATTAGATAATATTAAAGAAAAAGAAAAAGAACTTCAAACCGAGTTCATAGCTAATTTGAATCCAGAAGAAAGAAAATTATATCAACTTTTAAATAACTTGCCAGATCAATCTCTAAGTAACAATAGCAATTCTACTAACAAAGCAGAACCTGAAGCTAAATCAAATGATACAGCACAACAGACTAATAAAGTAGTTAATATTAATAAGTATCGTAATAGTAACTAATGCTAGTGTTGTATTAATGCTGCTCAACAATTAAGAGCTAATCCATTTGCTTTCGTATTAGCTGTAACTTTTGCAGCCAGTACTGCTTTATTTGGGGAGCTATATAATCAAATAATCGATCCCTTCAAGGGATCGATTATTGATTATAAATTGTTTTCTAATATTGCTTCAGCTCTTTCTTTTTCATCAGGTAATAGTATTTTAGGAATTTGACCTGTATTTAAAGACGAGTCTATTATTTTATAACGTGCACATTCTTCATAATTGCCTGCACAATACTTTTCTTTATACACTGGACAACTACGAAGAGCCGGACAATGCTCTGCTCTAGATTTACCCTGTACTGTTGACTTTCTATTAGCTTTATCATAGTCATTTTCTTCAGGGTTCTCCACTCGTTCAACTTCTGGAATATTAAGCTCAATCTTTGATTCTTTAGTTTTAGTTTCTACTTTATTTTTCTTATTCTGAGCAAGGTCTACTGCTGAAGATTCTAAGTTCAAATTATTTTCTGCTGTAATATCAGAATATAATTTGGCCCCAATTCCTTTAACTTCTTTTAGTTTTTCTAACTTTTCAAATCCACCTTCAGACTCTCGATACTCAATAATCCTCTCCGCCAATACTGGTCCCACATACTCTAATTCCGTTAACTGTTCTTGATTAGCCTGATTAACATTTATCTCTGCCATATTTTTTCCTCCTCATTAAGATGGTTTCTAGAAATATATTAATTAATTTAATGTTTTCTATCCTTATTATATGACAAATACTATAAATTTCAAACAGATATGGCTATTTTCTTAACTATTTGCTGATAAATGATTAATTAACTGCTGGGCTGTGGTTAATTCAAATCTTCCTTTTTCTAACTGCCAATATTGAGTTGAACTACTTTGGCTCTTAATTAACTTTATTAATTGAGGATGACAAGTTAAAATAAAAGTTTGATTTGTTTTAGCTAAATCTAATAATAAATTTACTGCCTGCTGTTGATGAAATAGATCAAAATTAACTAAGGAATCATCTAAAACAACTGGTAACTTTGGTTCAATTTCTTTAATTCTACTAATTCTCACCGCTAAAAATAATTGTTCTAAAGTTCCTCGACTTAAATCACAAGCTGTTTCTACTAACTTGTTTTCTGATTCCAATTTAAAATCAACTTTAGACAAATCTTCTTGAGGCAGAATTTGTTGATAGGCATTATTTGTTATTTTAGCTAAAATATCGCCTGCTGGAGCCAACATTTTATTTTGAACCTTAGCTATAAATTCTTGTTGTACTTTATCTAAAATAAAAGCTGCAGCTTTTCTAACCGCATATTTTTCTGCTAAAGGCTCTAAGGCAGACCTGCCCTGCTTAATTTTTTGTTGAGCAGATTTTAATTTATCATCACTAGCTAATTCTTCTTTTTTTCCTTCAATAGCTAATTTCTCCTCAGTTAGTTTCTTTAAATCATTTTGACTTTCCTTTAATTGTTGTTCAATATTTTGATATTGCTCTTTTAATTCAGAAATTGAAGAATAATTACTAAAAAGAGCTGCAATGATTTCTAATATTTTTTGTTCATTTTTTAGCCACTTGGCATTTTTTAATTTATTTTTTATTCTTTCAGAATTAAATCTAGACCTTAATTGAGCAGTTAGCTGTTTTAAGTCTGTCTTTAACTTTATAAAAGCAGCATAATCTTGACAAGCACTAATAAAGTCATTTAAATTGTCTAATATATGCCCGGGTTCTAATTCTTTATTTAACAATTGCTCTATTTCTTCTTTTGTTTTTTGATGTTCTTGCCTTAGAGTAGTTATTTTTAAAGCCAAATCTAAATAACTATATATCTTTTGATAAGTAGCAATTATTTTCTCGCTGTTCTGAATTAAATCTAATTTAGAATCTGATATATCTATTAACATATTTTGCTTAGGAAACTTAGTTATTAAATCTAAAATCTCTTGTATTTCCAAGGTTAGTTTTCTCTTTTGCTTTTTTAAATCTTGCTTATCTATCAACCACTCTTCAATTTCAGATTTGAATTTTTTTATTTTGTTAAAGCGACTTTTAATTAATCTAATTGAAGCAGCAGATGGTAATTTTAATTGCTTCCGATAACTATTTAATTCAGCTTCTAAACTGCTTTTTTTCTGGTTTAACTGCTTTAAATTACTTCTTTTGTTCTTAATTTGTTTAGACAATGAAGTTAACTTTGCTTCTAAATTTCTCCCCTGAACAAGTTGAGTATTATTTAATACATAACTACTAATATAATTAATCCCTGCCCCGATAATACCTACTACTGCTAATAACATCCCCAACCACAAATCTAGAACAAATGCCATAATTCCTACTATTACAAACCCTAGTGCCCAGCTATAATATTTTTTTAATTTCCCCTCTAATTTAGTTTCTTCTAAAGAATTTAATTCTGTTTCAACTCTTTGTTTTTCTTCTTTTAAATCAAATATTTTTTCTTCTTTTTTCTCATAGTGCTGCTTTAATTCTTGGTACTCTTGAATTAATTGTTCTAATTGGTCTTGCTTTATAGCATCTACTTTGATTTTATCAAGAGCACTAAAACTCTGCCATTCTTCACATTCTTCTTTTAACTGTTTTTTTATCTTCTTTTCCTTAGTTCTTAACTCTTTTTTATGTAACTGATAATTATTAATTCTCTCTTTCAAACCTGATAACTGCAGGTTAATATTTTTTAATTTTTCTTTGTGACTGATTAATTTATCTCGTAATAAATTAATTTTAGAACTATTAGTCAGATCCCTAAATCGACTGCGTTTTTTCTCTATTTTTTCCTTCAAACTCAAAAAATTCTGTTTTAAATCCACAGCTTCCTTTAAAGCAGATTGACTATACTTCTCTGTCTTGACATTATAATCATAAGTAGCTAATTCTAATTCTATACTTTGTTTTTCCTGCCACAATTGATAATTATTTTTTAACAAATCTAAAATCCTAAGTTTAGATTGCAGCATAGTAATCTCTTTTTCTTGGATATCTTGTTGTTCTTTAATCTCCTTTAAATTACTTTGTAGTATTTTGTACTCTTTTAATTGAGTTTTAGCCTCTTCTCGCAATTTAAGACCTGATTTTATTTGATTATTATATTTTTTAAATTGATAAACACTAGGATTACCAACTTTACCTCCTATAGCCTCAGCTTCAGACCTTAAATCATCTTTCAATTGTTCAATTTCTAAAAGATCCGTTAAACCAGCTCCTAATAAAATTGACTGTAATTTCCGCTGTTCTTGATCATTATTAGGAATTTGATACAGTTTCTTTAAACTAATTGTAAATAACTGCTGATAAGTATAGGAATCTAAATTATCATAAACATTATTAGCAGCTCCACCACTCAAATTATTAATCTGCGGTTCACTATATCCGGTTAAACTAAGATTATACTTCTGCGCTTGATAATAATAATCAGCTTCCAGACTATACTTGTTTCTAGCTTGGGGAATACTATTATCTCGAGGAAATCCATATCCTAAATACCTTAATAACTTTAAAGTAGTACTCTTCCCTGCTCTATTTAATCCCCCAATCACAACTAACCCCGAGTTTAAATCTTCTAAATTTTGATTATATAAAATACCAAAATCTCTAACTGCTAATCTTTCTATATACAACTTAATCCCTTCTTTCCATCAGCTCAGCAATAATTAAATTCTTAGCCTCTTTTAAAATGTTTTGATAAGCTTCAGCAGTTAATTGGAATCTGGTTGGGTCAGTTTCTTCTGGGTCAACTTCTTCCTGCCAGATCATTCCTAAATTTTCTGCTAAATCTTTTTTTTCGCATTTTTCATAAGAATTAATTAGCTGTTTTAATTCTGCAAAAACTCTACTTTCATCTGCTAACTTTTTCAAACTAGGTAAAGGTGGTGTAGTTTTAAATTTAACCCCTGTTGTAACTACACTATAAGGGGCTACATTTAACTGATTTAATCTATTAACTATAGTACCAGCCGCTTCTTCTGACTGTTCACTTAAAATTTGATGCATCTTTGTAGCTCCTGTAATAACCCACTCTACTATATACCCTTTAAAATCTTTTTCCCAGTTATTATTTACAACAGTTAAACCATCAGGAATGCTGGGCAGCATTGCAGAAAGATCTTGAGCCCTCTTTTGGATTAATTCTAATAGTTGTTCTAAATTATTAATTTCATCTGCTGCTTGTTCTATATCTATTTCTACTCTACGCCATACAAAATCAGATGTAGGAGCAAAATTATAATTTATTTGCTGATTTTGCTCAACACTAACAATTAAACAACCGCCTAACCCTTCTTCGCCAAAATCACGCCCTTGAGGAATGCCAGGATAAGCAATTACTGGATTAGCATCATTTTTTATTTGACATTGATGAATATGGCCTAAAGCCCAGTAATCAACTACATTATTAGCTACTAACTCTTTTTTAGATGCAGGACTATAATTAGAATTATTAGCTTCTAATTGAGTATGTAATAAAGCAATATTGAAATAATTATAATTATTACTATGATAATTAAGATGAAGCGGTTCCCTTTGAACACTATAATGATAAGATTGCCCCATCAAATTAACACTTATTGACTCTTCCTGCTTAACAAATTGATACTCTTCTACTTGCTGTGAACTAAATTCAACTAAATTATCAGGTTTTTTAAATAATTCTTGCTTAGCATTAATGGCATCATGATTTCCAGCAATTATATATATTGAAATTCCGTTATCTTTCAACTTGCGGCATTGTTGGTTAAAAAATTGATTTGCTTTAATTGACCGTTGTTCTTGGTCATATAAATCGCCAGCAACTAAAATAAAATCTACTTCTTGTTCAATAGCTATATTTGTTAAATTGGCAAAAGCATTAAAGTTAGCTTCTGCTAATAATTCTTTCTCTTGTTCACTAATTGATTCTTCTAACAATTGAATTGTACTCCCTAGATGAACATCAGCAGTATGGATAAAACTAAATTCAGCCATTGCAACCTCCTTTAAATTTGATCTCGAAAAATATAGTGATTATGAAACTTTAACACCTGCTGTTCAGGATAAAACTTATTATCTTGAGGTAAATAAATATCTTGGTTCTGATATTTATGATAGTGATTAGAATCTAATTTTTTAGAAACTAAAACTTTATAATCTGGAGTAATAGTGATTAAGCCATCATCAAATAACTGATGCAAATCACTCCTTAATAAAAGCCCATTTTTTAAATGATCTTTATTTTTCTTAAGATAAGGATGAATATGAACAGCATCTAAAATAGCAGCACAATTTTCCTTAGTAATTACACCTTTTCCTTTATAATATTTAAATAAATTTTGTCGGAATTTAGATTGCCCTTTCAGAGCAGAAGATTGATCAAATTTATAATCAGTCTCACAACTAATAGAAGAGAAAGAGATTTCTGCTTGTTTGTACTCACCAGCAATATTAATCTCTTCCAGATTAGGATAATATTTGTGTTTACTAATCTCAGCAGAAAAAGATAAATTATAATCATCAGGATGAAAGTATTCTTCTGGTTCTAAAAAAACTGGATTTTCTAATACAATACAACCAATCTCAGTATCATAATCAGGATTAGTAGCCCCAGTAGCTTTAACCCCTAATTCATATAAACTACTAACTCCATTACCTTGACCAAATTTCTGCCAGGCTTGAGTAATACTTAAATTTTGTGAATAACTAAAATTAGCATAACCTCCAATTTTTCTGATTGGAGTTTTGAGTAGGAAATAGAATTTATTATCTTTTTTTAGTCTTCTAGGATTCCAAGGATTGTCAGTCCAAAAATTTATTATCTGAAAATTTAATCTGTTTTTTAAAAATTTAAACCAATTTAAGTCAGTTGGTGCTATTGCAATCATAAGTTACCTCCTTTAACGCTTATAGTTATTGAATAATTTAATTATATCAAAGCTAAATCAGGGATTCAATTTGATAATTAAATAAAGTAAAAACAGAACCTACATAGGTTCTGTTTTTATTAGTCTAGTTATCTTATTTTGTCTCAACCACAAATATTTTCTCCAACCCTGCTTCTTTAATCAAATCAGATACAAAGCTATCCTCTTTTACTAAAATAACTCCCGGCTCTGATTTAGTCTCTTGATTTGCTAGAATAAGCGCTTTAAATCCTTCACTAGATATATATTCTAAACCTTCAACTAAAAAAACTAGTTTGTCAATCGAATCTCGCACTGAGTTTCTTAAAAAATATAGCAGATCATTAGCATTTGTAGCATCTAAATCTCCTACTAAATAAATTTCTGCAATCCCATTACTCTCTTTTAAACTAAATTTTAAATTAGATTTCATAGTCTCATGTCTCTGGTATAAACAAAATAGTTTATAACCAGATTGCCCTCCTCTTTAATAAATAGTTTGATGATATAGCTAATAACCCATCTCTATTTTGAAGAAGCATTAAACTTCAATATTAGCATTGTCAAATCATCAATTTGAGAACTATCTCCTACAAATTCACTAATATCATCTTTTATTTCACTCTCTATTTGCTGAACGTTTTTACTCTTAAACTTTGTCAGAATCTTCTTCAATCTTGCAGATGAATATTGATTTTGGTCCCCATTAACTGCTTCAATAATACCATCAGTATATAAAAATAAAGTATCATTTCTAGTTAAATATAAACTCTGTTTTTCATATTTATAGTTTTCTTTAATTCCTAAAATAAAGTTACTTTTAACATCAACATATTCACAACCATTATCACTGCATAGTAAAGGAGCATATTGCCCCGCATTAACAAATTCTAATTGACCAGTTTTTATATTTAAAATACCAACAAAAGCTGTTACAAATAACATTTCTCCGTTTTCACTACATAAAGCATTATTAACATCATATATCACTTCTTCTAAAGGAACATCTCTTAATGATTCTATTTTTATTATTTTTTTAGTAATTGCCATAAATAATGCAGCTGGTACTCCTTTTCCTGATACATCTCCAATTACTATACATAATTTTTCCTCAGTAATAAAGAAAAAATCATAAAGATCCCCTCCTACTTGCCGAGCTGGAGTCATACTAGCAAAAATATCGACCTCTTCTATTTCCGGAAAAGGAGGAAATTCTTTAGGCAGCATATTAGCCTGTATCTTAGTTGCTATATCTAATTCACTTTCCATCTTATCTTTAACAGCAGTAGTCTGTTTCAATTCTTTCAAGCTCAGATATGAACGCAAGGAGGTTATTATAGTAGTATATAATTTCTTAGAAGTTAATTCAGTTTTTTCCTTGTAGTCATTAATATCATAATCTCTAATTATTTCCTTTTCAGGTGCTTGTCCAGGTTGTCCCGTTCTTAAAATAATCCTAATTAATTCATTTTCTAATTCTTCTCTAATATATTTTACTAATTGCAAACCAGAATCCTTTTTTTCCATTACAACATCTAACAACACAATAGCAATATCAGAGTACTCATTTAAAATTTCTTTAGCTTCAGCAGCAGAATGAGCTCTTAAAAATTCAATTTCCCGCTGCTGAAAAACAAAATCCTTAAATACTAATTCTGTTATTTGATGAACTTCTTCCTGATCATCAACTACTAATACTTTCCAAGGAGCTAATTTATTTTTTTCTGTTTCAGTTTTTGTCTCAACAAAATCTAACTTGCCATCTTTTTTATCTTTGAATAATCCTTTGGGATTAGAACTATAATCTTCCTGATCAAAATCTAATACTATCTCTTTATTTCCCATTAATAATCACCTTCTGAATTTAATTAATAACTTTAATTACAGTTAAAATATTCTTTCCTTTAACTCTTTTATAACTCATTTCATCTGCTACTTTCTTTGCTAGATAAATGCCTAATCCTCCAATATTTCTTTCTTCTAAACTAGAAGATAAATTAGGCTCTTTAAATTCAAGGGGATTAAAAGGGATCCCTGGATCAATTATTTTAATAACTATTTTTTCTTCTTCTAAAATTATATTATACTCTATTTCAATCTTGATTGTTTGTTGCTTAGAGTTATATTCAATAATATTAACTATCATTTCCTCACAAATTAACCTGATTTTTTTTAAACAGGTTTCTGTACCTAAATCAAATTCCTGTACTCCATTTAAGATGAAATTAATCATCTCTTCTAAATTATCTTTGGTAGCCGGCAATTTTATGCAAGGCAAAATTATCATTCCTTTAACAAAATTTATTTAGCCACTAATAATGTTATAGAACGAGGGCTAAGTAAAACTTCCGTTTGATCATCAACTTCCGGTTCATTCCCTGCAGACCAAACATCTCCGGGAGATCCCACTCCAGTATTAGCTACTAAATGCCACTTTTTGCCCCGCGGTAAATCAGGCAGTTCAAAACCATGCATTTCCCAATGCATATTAATAGCTGTATAAATAAATTGATCCTCATCAATATCATATTTATCAGCAGGTGCAGCAAATAAAGCAGCTATAGTCAAAGTAGACTCTGCAGGATCAAAATTACCTAATTCTAACCCATGCCAAGATATCTCTGGAAAGCCAGTCTGATTATAATCAGTATCAAAATGATCCACCGTCAAAATAGGATGATTCTTTCTAAATTCAATAATTCTTTTAAAATAATTAAATATTTCTTCGTTCTCTTCTAGCAATTCCCAATTCAACCATGAAATTTCATTGTCTTGGCAATAAGCATTGTTATTCCCAAATTGAGTATTAGCAAATTCATCACCTGATAAAATCATTGGGATGCCTCGACTAAGCATTAAAATGGTAATTACATTTTTAATCTGCTTAGTCCTTAACTTTTGAATTTCAGGGTCATCAGTTGGACCTTCTTCTCCACAATTCCAACTGTAATTATTATTAGTCCCATCTAAATTGTTTTCCGCATTAGCTTTATTGTGCTTATTATTATAAGAAACAAGATCTTTTAAAGTGAACCCATCATGACAAGTAACAAAATTAACAGAAGCAGTTGGCCCACGACTACCATAAATATCTGGAGAACCTTCAATTCGCTGTACTATTTCTCCTGCTACATCACCATTTCCTTTAATAAACTTACGCACACAATCCCTATATTCTCCATTCCATTCAGCCCAGCGCCCCCAAGAAGGGAAAGAACCTACTTGATACAATCCAGCAGCATCCCAAGCTTCGGCAATTAACTTACATTTGCCTAAAATAGGATCATGAGCCAAGCTCTCAATAATCGGCGGATTAGGAATTGGCGTCCCACTCTGATCACGTGACAAAATAGATGCTAAATCAAATCTAAAACCATCAATATGATATTCAGAAGCCCAATAACGCAAACAATCAAGAATCATATTTCTAACTACTGGGTGATTACAATTTAAAGTATTACCACAGCCACTAAAATTATAATAATGACCATCTGGAGTTAACAAATAATAAGTCTTATTATCTATCCCTTTATAAGAAATATAAGGACCATATTCATTTCCTTCAGCAGTATGATTAAATACTACATCTAAAATAACCTCTATCCCATTATTATGCAGTTCTTTAATTAAGTTTTTCAGCTCATCAACTTCCATCCCTAGCTCACCTGTAGCAGCATAACCAGCTTTAGGAGCAAAAAATCCTACTGCACTATAACCCCAATAATTTAATAATCTTTCTCCCGTTTCTGGAGAAATACGAGAATTTTCAAATTCATCAAATTCAAAAATAGGAAGCAGTTCAACACAATTAACTCCTAATTCTTTTAAATAGGGGATCTTTTCCCTAATAGCAGTAAAAGTCCCTGGATATTTAACATCAGAAGATGGATGCCGAGTAAAACCACGGACATGAGCTTCATAAATAATTAAATCTTCCATATCTTTTTCTAATGGAGTTTCCTCCTGCCAATCAAAATCATCACTTACAATTTGAGACCGATGTTGAAAAGGATCATCAGGATCTGGCTTTTGCCCCCAAACTTCTCGACCTCCAATTGCTTTAGCATACGGATCAAGTAAAATTTTATCTTTATTAAAAATATGGCCATTTTCTGGTTCATTAGGACCATCCATACGATAACCATACTCTATATTTTCATAATCGAGATCAAAAACAACCATAGTAAAAACATCACCAATTCTGAATTCATTAGGAAAAGGGATAATAGCAAAAGGTTCTTGAGCTCCCTTTTCAAATAACACTAATTCACAATCGTCAGCATGCTTAGAGTAAATTGAAAAATTAATTCCTCCTCCAGGCACTAAAGTTGCTCCAAAAGGGAGAGGATGCCCCCGCCTTAAATCTAAACCTTGGTATTTATGAGTTGGGTAATTATCTATTCGTTCTATGTGTTCCATAATTAGCCCCTTTCTAAAGACTCTTAATTGCTTGATCAATAGTTTTATAACTAGATAACATATGACTAAATCCTGTTACTTCCATTACCTCTTCTACTTCATCTGTTAATCCAGCTAATACTGCTGTACCGCCTTTAGCTTTCGATTTTTTAGCAATAATTAATAATACTCTAAGTCCAACACTTGATATATATTCACACTTACTCATATCAAATACTAATTTACTATTACCATTAATATGAGAAATTATTTCTTTTTTAGTTGTTGCAGCAGAATCACCATCTAAATCACCAATTAACTGAATGATTTTTATTTTACCTTGTTTTTTAACTTCTATATCCATCTTTATCACCTACTAATTAATATTTAGCTATCTATTAAACTATCTTCTTATTCTATTAATTATATAACTTATTAACTAAAAAGTAAAGCTCTGAGCTAACTGTTATCTGCATTCACAATTTGATTCTTGCCATTACTTTTAGCTTGATATAATGCAGTGTCTGCTTCTTTAATCAATTCTTCAGCAGATTGATTGTTGAATATTGCTAATCCACCACTAATAGTAATATCTACTCCAGATAATCCTTGATCCGCTATCCCTTGGCAAATTCTTTGCGCAACATCTAAGGCATCATCAGAAGCAGTATGAGGAAAAACAACTAAAAATTCTTCACCGCCATATCTTCCGATAATATCCTCTTTCCTAGTTATATTTTCTAAAAGCTGAGCTAAAGTTTTTAAAACTTCATCTCCTTTTTGATGCCCATAAGAATCATTAATAGCTTTAAAGTCATCTATATCAAGCATTAATATTGCTAAATTTAACTCATATCTATTAGCTCTTTTCAATTCTAAATTTAATCTACGAATAATTTCTTTATGATTATATAATCCTGTTAATCCATCTGTATTAGCCTTTTCTTTTAATTCTTGATTAGCTTTTTTTAATTTTTCTTCTAATCTCTTTCGCTCTGTAATATCAATTATAAACGTAACTTTTTTATAGTTATTATCTTCACCTTTAATTCGTATAGCATCAGCTAAGATGATTTTTCTGTCCCCGAATTTATCTTGTACTTCCCATTCTCCTCTAATTTCTGATTTGCCATCTATAAATTTATCATAGAGCTCAATTAATTGTTTTTGATTA
>JBNJFD010000025.1:0-13178 GCA_051746525.1 Bacillota bacterium
ATCTGGTCCAATTCATCTAATACATCTAACTTAGTAATTGCCAATCCCGTCAAACCATTAATTCGAGCAGCATACTTAACAATTACTGCATCAAACCAACCACAGCGTCTTGGTCGCCCAGTAGTAGTGCCAAATTCATGTCCTTTTTTTCTTAAATGCTGTCCTACTTCATTTTCTAATTCAGCAGGGAATGGACCTTCACCTACTCGAGTAGTATAAGCTTTAACTACTCCTAATACATTATCAATCTTAGTTGGTCCTACTCCACTTCCAGAACAAACTCCACCTGAAGTGGGATTAGAAGATGTTACAAAAGGATAAGTACCATGGTCAATATCTAATAACGTTCCTTGAGCTCCTTCAAATAACACATTTTTGCCCTGATCTATCTGCTGATTAACCATTAATGAGCTATCTACAATATAGGATTCTAACTGTTCAGCATATCCTAAATATTCTTCAATAATTTCATCAGCATCTACAGGGTCTAAACCATATACTTTTTCTAAAATTAAGTTCTTTAATTCTACTATTTCTTTCACTTTAGCAGCAAAAGTTTCTTGATCTAATAAATCTTCTAATCTAATTCCAAAACGACCAATTTTATCACGGTAAACTGGGCCAATTCCCTTCCCAGTTGTTCCTATTTTCCCGTCACCTTTTCTATTTTCTTCAGCCTTATCTAAAATTCGATGATACGGCATAATCACATGAGCTTTAGAACTAAGATATAAATTCTCAGCCTCAATACCCCTATCAGCTAAATTATCTAATTCTTCAATTAAAACTTTAGGATCAATTACTACTCCATTTCCAATTATACATTTAGTATCCTCATATAAAATTCCAGAAGGGATTAAATGTAATTTATACTCATTATCCTCTACTACTACAGTATGACCAGCATTATTACCACCTTGATAACGCCCTACAACATCGGCCTCTTGACATAACATATCAGTGATTTTACCTTTACCTTCATCGCCCCATTGGGTTCCTACTACAACAGTTGTTGACATCTAAAATAGCCCCCTCGATTTAAAATCAGTTGACAGTTGATAGTTGATAATTAAAATCAAAAAAATACAATCAAATTCAAAAGCTAGACTTGGCAGTGCCAAGTCTCTACTATATTACTTTTTAACTGTTCTTCTTTTTTTACTATCAACTGTAAACTCTAAACTCTAAACTATCTATAGTCCTAATCTTTCATAAATAGCATCTATATTCTGCAGGTGATAAGAATAATCAAAGATTTCTTCTATCTCCTGAGGTGTCAAATATTCTAACAATTGATCATCAGCTAATAATAATTCTTTAAAACTACGATCATCTTCCCAAGCTTTCATAGCATTGCGCTGAGCAATATCATAAGCCTCGTCTCTCAACATTCCTTTATCTACTAAATTCAACATTACCTTTTGTGAGAAAATCAAACCATTAGTCTTATTTAAATTTGCTTCCATATTATCTTCATGAACGCCTAATTCATTAACTACATCAACAAATTTAGTCAGCATATAATCAACTAATATACTGCTATCTGGTAATACAACTCTTTCTGCAGAAGAATGAGTTAAGTCCCGCTCATGCCACAAATTAACATTGTCATAACCAGTCTGCACATTAGACTTAACAACACGCGACAAACCTGAAACTCGTTCACAAACAATTGGATTTTTCTTATGCGGCATAGCTGAAGAACCCTTTTGTCCTTTTTTAAATGATTCTTCTACTTCTAAAATATCTGTTCGCTGTAAATTGCGAATTTCCGTTGCAAATTTATCTAAAGAACTAGCTATATTAGCTAATACTGCTAAAAATTCAGCATGGCGGTCACGCTGTAATATTTGCGAAGAAATATCAGCAGCTTGCAAATCTAGTTTAGCACAAGCACTTTCTTCTACTGCAGGGTCAATATTGGCAAAAGTTCCTACAGCACCAGAAATTTTACCCACGCTAACTCGCTTTAATAAATCCTGAGCTCGCTGCCGGTGTCGCTTAATTTCTGAATACCAGTTAGCAAATTTCAACCCTAAAGTTACTGGTTCAGCATGAACTCCATGTGTTCTTCCAATCATTACTCTCATTTTATATTTTTTAGCCTGCTGAGCTAAAGCTTCTGCTAAGGACTCTAAGTCTTCTATAATCAATTCAGTAGCTTCTTTTAACTGCAAAGCTCTTGCAGTATCCTTAATATCAGAAGATGTTAAACCTTTATGTATATATTTTGATTCAGAGCCTAAACTTTCTTTCACCGCTCCTAAAAAAGCTAACATATCATGTCTAGTTTCAGCTTCAATTTCTTTAATTCTCTCTACGGTAAATTCAGCATTATCTTTAATTTTAGTTACTGCTTCTTCAGGTATTTGTCCTTGTTCAGCCATTGCTTCACAGACTGCTATTTCAATATCTAACCAGTAATCAAACTTATTCTCTATACTCCATACTTTTTTCATCTGAGGTAAAGAGTAACGATTAATCATTTATAGGTTCCTCCTAAAAATTAATAATTTTCTAAGCAACACTAATATAATAGCAAATCTTTAACTTATTGTCAACGAAATTACGAAGTTTAAATTGTTATAACATTATTAACGTTCGTATCGTTTGTGAATTAAAACACAATGTTTGTGGTGTAAAAGAGTAGGCGGCACCACCTACTCTTCTCGTTTAGATAAATCAACAAACTTAGTATATTCTTTCTGAAATGCTAATTCTATAGTTCCTACCGGTCCATTTCGCTGCTTACCAACAATAATTTCTGTAATCCCTTTTTTCTCTGTATCAGGATTATAATATTCATCACGATAAATAAAAGCAACTACATCGGCATCCTGCTCAATAGAGCCACTAGCCCGCAAATCACTTAATTGTGGTCGTTTATTATTTCTCTGTTCCACAGCACGACTTAACTGCGATAATGAAACAACAGGTACATTCAACTCTCTACCTAATCCTTTTAAAGAACGAGAAATTTTAGAAACTTCTTGCTGCCGGCTTTCTGTATTCCCGCTCCCCTGCATTAACTGTAAATAATCAATTAAAATTAAGTCTAAATCATGCTCAGCTTGTATCCTTCGAGCTTTGGCCCGCATTTCCATTACTGTAATTCCCGGTGTATCATCAATAAAAATATCAGCTTCTCCTAATCGCCCTGCAGCCTGCGATAGCCTTCTCCAATCTGTATCTCTAAGCTGTCCTGTTCTCAAACGGTGACTGTTCACTTGAGCCTCGGAACAAAGCATCCGCTGCACTAATTGTGATTTAGACATCTCTAAAGAAAAAATAGCTACCGAAACATCTTCCTCAATCGCTGAATATTGAGCAATGTTCAGCGCTAAAGCAGTTTTACCCATACTGGGACGAGCTGCAATAATCACTAAATCAGACTCTTGAAAGCCAGAAGTCATCTTATCTAAATCTCTAAAGCCAGTGGGAACTCCCGTAACATCATCTTTATTTTTATGCAGTTCCTCTAAATCATCAAAAGTATCCATTAACACATCTTTGATTCCCGAGAACTCTTTAACACTTCTCTTTTCAGAAACCTCAAAAATTAAACTTTCCGCTTGGTCTAATAAATCATCAACTTCGCCTTCATCTTTATACCCTAATTTAGAGATTTGGTTAGCTGTTCTAATTAAACCTCTTAAAATAGATTTTTCTTCTACAATTTTAGCATAGTGTTTAATATTAGCAGCAGTAGGAACACTATTAACTAAAGTTGTAATATAAGACGCTCCACCAATTTCCTCTAGTTGGTCTTCTTCCCGCAGCTTTTCTGTTAATGTAACTAAATCAACTGGATCTCCTTTATCGAATAATTTACAAATAGCATTATAAATAATAGCATGTTTATTCCAATAAAAATCATTTTCTTGTAAATGTTCTACAGCCGTAGGAATTGCCTCTCTATCTAATAACATTGAACCTAAAGTTGATTTTTCAGCCTCTTCGCTACTTGGAGGAACTTTATTTAATTCTGCCATTACGTAACCTCCTTACCTTTCTTCTGCAAAAATCAAATCCAAAACTTGCTCTATCGTTTCCACAGTAGTAATTTCGATATCACAATCGATATTAAAATCACGGTTATTTTCTTGAGGAATTAAAACTTGTCTAGCTCCAGCTTGATAGGCCCCATAAATTTTTTCTCGTACTCCACCTACTGCTTTAATCTTCCCTTGTAATGATATTTCTCCTGTCACAGCCACATCCTGCTTAACTGCTATTTCTTCTAAAACACTAATAATCGCCACAGCTATAGCCGTTCCTGCTGAAGGACCATCTACTTTAGCACCTCCAACGAGATTAACATGAATATCATAATCTTGTAGAGTTTTTCCTGTTATTCTTCTAATGACTGCTGCAGCATTAAATACAGAATCTTGAGTCATCTCACCTGCTGTTTGGTTAAACTTTATTTTTCCCTGCCCCGCTTTAGAAGCTTTAAAAGATGTTGCCTCCACTTCTAATACAGAACCAATGAAACCAGTCACTCCTAAACCTAAAACCCTACCCAGCTGCGGTTTAACAGCAGCCTGCTTTCGATTAATCATAGTCATTCTTCTCAATTTAGCAGCCTCTTGTACCTGTGCTAAAGTAATTATTTCTCTGTTTTGATACAATGATAAATTATAGGCATCTAATAATAAATTAATTGCTGTTCTACCCTCGGCAGTATAATCACTAATAACTTGCGGCACTTTTAAAGCACAATTAAATTCTAATTTCAAAGCAGCCTCTTTGACAATTTTTATTATTTTATCCTTAGTTAAAGGCTCAAAAAAGACACTAGAAGTTCTAGAACGTAAAGCAGGATTAATATCCTGCGGACTTCTAGTAGTAGCTCCAATTAAAATAAAATCTGCTGGAGCTCCTTTTTCAAATAACTGTTTAATATAATCCGGCACTACTTTATCACTATGATCAAAATAAGAAGAGTCAAATTGAACACGTTTATCTTCTAAAACTTTTAATAATTTATTCTGTAATTCTGGATCTAACTCTCCAATCTCATCTATAAATAGTACTCCTCCATGAGCATCAGTTACTAATCCTAATTTAGGTTCAGGAATACCTTCCTGACTTAAACTTCCTTTGGCACCTTGATAAATAGGATCATGAACAGAACCTAATAGCGGGTTAGTTATTTCTCTAGGGTCCCAACGCAAAGTAGTAGCATCTACTTCTACGAAATTAGCATCTGCTGCAAAAGGAGTAGCATCTCTGTTTTTAGCCATTTCTAAAGCTAATCTAGCAGCTGTGGTCTTCCCCACCCCCGGCGGCCCATAAATAATTAAGTGCTGAGGATAAGGAGATGCTAATTTAGATAATAAAGATTTAACTCCCTGCTCTTGACCCACAATTTCATCAACTGCAGTGGGACTAACTACATTTAAAGCAGCCTTATTTAAACTTTTATTTTCTAACGTTTCTAGCTCTAATTCCTTTTTTAAAGCATGAGGACTAGCAGATAAATCAGATTTAGCTTCTGATTTTATTATCTCTTGGCGCAATTGCTTAAGATATTCCTTCTCTTTTTGGGCTAATTTAGTATTTATTTTTTCTTCAAGCTCTTCTTTAGCTAATTTAGTTGCTAACTGATTGGTCAATTCATCTTCAAGATCAGCTACTAAATCTAACTTAGAATTTAAATCAGAGGGGATCTGATCTAATGTTGGATTATCATATACTATCTTTTGTAGAGCTATTAACTGCTGCTTAGGATTGTCAGATTCTAAAAATTCTAAAACATCTAATTTGCCTGCCTTAACTAGTAGATCGTCTATAGTAAATACATCAGATAAAAGAGCAAAAAGAGCAGTTATTTTAGTTTCTAACTGCCCTTTTTGCTTGATAATAATATCCTTATTTGGCATATGATCCCCTTTCTAATGAAACAAGTAAAGTTAAGCTTCTACAACCTTAACTTTAACAGTAGCAGTTACATCTTTATGTAACTTAATATCTACTGCCTTAACACCTAAGTTTTTAATATGATCAGTTAAATCAATATCTCTTTTGTCAATTTTTTCTCCAGTTTCTTCTTCAATCTTTTCAGCAATATCCATACTTGTTACTGAACCAAATAACCGATTGTTATCTCCTGCCTTAACAGGAATCTCTAAAATTAAACCTTCTAGTTCATCTGCCTTTTCTTGAGCAGCTTTTCGTTCTTCTTCCTTCTGTTTTTGTTTAGACTTTTTCTTTTGTTTTAAATTATTAAGATTCTGCGTTGTAGCTTCTTTAGCTAATCCTCGAGGTAATAAATAGTTCCTAGCATGTCCATCTGCTACCTCTACTACCTCTCCTTCGTTTCCTAAATTTTTAACATCGTCTTGTAAAATAACTTTCATAATACCCCTCCAGTCTTGATTATATATTATTTTACTAGGCTTAACAATAAGTGATTATTGGTAACCCTTTAAGCATCATCTAAATTACGAAAATCAAACCACAAATCAATAATACCTACAAAAAACAAAAAATTAATAGCTAACGGAAGTAAAAGAGCCGCTAATATGAAATATAATTTCGATATGTTCTTATTCAAATAATAATAATAAACAACTGACAATCCTTCTAAGAAAAACAAAAATGTTATTAGCATATATAAATTATGAAAAATAGGGTTAGTACTTAGAAAAACAGCTAATAGATAAACTGGAAGTAGAAATCTATGTAATTTAAACTTTTCCACTTCTAATTGATAAGGATAGTCAAATTCTAATTTAGTTAATACTTTAGTAGTAAAGTAATAATTTATTAAAGCTATTAACAATCCACTACAAAGAATCAAAGTAGGAAATGTAATCTTTAAAGTATCTATTAATTGTACTGAGATTTGATTCATTGCTTCACTAGAAAATCCTAATTGTTCATAACTTTGGGTTGCTATAGTTATTTGTTTTTCAAGTTGTTCTAGAATGTTAATATCTAAAATATATTTAACTACAAAAAAATTTAAAGAAAAGGCAACTGATGCTGCAATAGTCCCTACTGCTAATATAGCTTTAGGTTTAAATCCATCATCAAATGCTGCTCCTATAGTTACCCCTAATAGTCCAGTATAGAAAAAAGCAAATAATAAAAACCCAGGATTAATTAATATAAATAATATGATTCCACTTAATAAACTAGTTATAATCCCTAATCTACTATTCCATCTAATAACAGCTGCAATAATTGGTAAAGGAGATATAATTAATAAAAAATTACCTACCATAGGTAGAAAAAATCCAATAATGATTATAATTGTAACTAAAGCTGTTAGTAAAGCCCCTTCAATCAATTCCTTAGTTTCCAAAAAACCACCTCAATCTCTGTTCTGGAAATGCTCTAACAATTGGCTTAGCTCTCCATACCAGCTTTCTATTTGGTGTTGGGCTTGAATATTATTTTTTAGTCTTTCTTCTAATTTACGGTTTAACTGTTCAAAAGAATAACCTAACCTTTTAGCTAACAAATAAGCTGACATCACAATATTAGCTAATACTGCTAATATCTTTTCTTCTTGATTTTTGATCATCAATTTAAATAATGAAGACACATTACTCAACAACTCTGTCTTAAGCCATTCAATAATTTTTAAATTCTTAGTAATCGAATTATCTTTAGGATTAAAATTATTCATGTCAATCCTCCTAAGCAAACAATCTCTATCAAACAAAATCTTTATAACTAAATTTGGAACAATAAAAGGAGGCATAATGCCCCCCTTTTATTTATAAGTTAGTCTATTTTATAAGGTAATAAAGCAACACTTCTTGCTTGCTTAATTGCTTTAGTTAACTGTCTTTGATGCTTAGCACAATTACCAGAAATTCTGCGAGGCAAAATCTTACCTCTGTCAGTTATATATTTTTTTAGAATGTTAATTCTTTTATAATCAATTTTATTAACATCATTAGCACAAAAATCACATGATTTTCCGCGAGGTGCCATTACTTTTCCCTCCTTTTAACAAACAATTTTAAAATGGAACATCTAACTCTTCTTCTTCAATCTGCTGGTGGTTCTGTTGGTTTTCATTATTATTGTTGTTTTTGTTTTTATTTTTATTGTCGCGATTACCTTTGTTATTATCTGACCATTCCAGAAAACGAACATCATCAGCTACAACTTCTGCTACTCGACGGTTATATCCTTCGTCGGTTTCATAGCTTCTAATTTGCAAACGGCCTTCTACTGCTACTAAACGACCTTTTCCTAAATAATTTGCACATGTTTCTGCCTGCTTTCTCCAAACTACAATATCTATGAAGTCCGCATCATATTCACCTTCTCGGTTTTTAAATTTTCGCTGTACGGCTAAAGTAAAATTAGAAACTGCAGTTCCATTAGCAGTATATCTTAATTCCGGATCATCAGTTAAACGACCAATTAAAATAGTTTTATTAAGCAATTATACCACCACCTTAAGACTATTCAGCTCTTAAAATAATATTTCTCAAAACAGTATCGTCAATGTTGTACATGCGGTTTAATCTTTCTAAAGTTTCTGGCTCGCCTTTGAAATTAACAACTACATAACAACCAGATCTAAAATCTTCAATTTCATAAGCTAATTCTTTAACGCCCCATTTATCAACGTTAACTACTTCTCCAGTATTATCTTCAATAGTACTAGTAATCTTTTCAACTTTAGCTTCTGTTGCTTCATCATCCAAATCAGGATTAATTACAGCCATAGTTTCATATTTCTTCATCACTTTCACCTCCCCCATATGGTCTTCGGCCCCTATCACAGAGCATGGAAGCATATACTATTATAACAATAGCTTGACCAATTTTCAAATTAATTTATCTCAACATCTGTACCTTATACATTAAATTTAAAGTAACAGACATCTCCATCTTTAATTATATAATCTTTTCCTTCTAAACGCAGTGTTCCCGCTTCTCGAGCAGCAGCAAAAGAACCCGCCTCCATTAGTTTTTGATAACTAATTACTTCCGCTCTAATAAAACCTCGTTCCATATCACTATGGATTGTTCCCGCTGCTTCAGGAGCAGTAGATCCTTTTTTAACTGTCCAAGCTCTAACCTCTTTTTCTCCAGCAGTAAAGAAGGTTATTAAACCTAATAATTTATATCCTGCTTTAATGAGTTTATCTAAGCCAGATTCTTCAATACCTAGTTCTTCTAAGAATAATTCTTTTTCTGCACCTTCTAATTCAGCAACCTCTGATTCAATTCTAGCACTGACCGTTACTACCTCAGCTTCTTCTTCAGCAGCTTTAGCTTCAATTTCTTTTACATAAGGATTCCCGCTGATTAAATCATCTTCTCCTACATTAGCAGCATATAGAACTGGTTTTAAAGTTAATAAATTTAAATCTCTAATTAATTTCTCTTCTTTTTCACTTAAATCTAAGGTTCGAGCAGCTCTACCTTCTTCTAAAGTATCAATTATTTTATCCAATACTTCTAATTGTTTTTCATAAATTTTATCTCCAGTTTTTAACATTCTCTCTGTATTTTCTCTCTTCTTTTCCACACTTTCCAAATCAGCCAAAATTAATTCTGTTTCAATAATTTCTATATCTCGTAAAGGATCAACACTACCTTCAACATGAGTTACCTCTGACTCTTCAAAACAGCGAACAACATGAACAATAGCATCTACTTCACGAATATTACCTAAAAACTTATTCCCTAATCCTTCGCCTTCGCTAGCACCCTTTACTAATCCAGCAATATCAACAAATTCAATTGCTGTTGGAATAGTCTCTTGAGGATCAATTATTTCTGTTAAGTTATCTAATCTTTGATCCGGCACTTCAACTATTCCAATATTAGGATCAATAGTACAAAAAGGATAATTCTCTGAATCAGCACCCGCTTCAGTAATCGCATTAAACAACGTTGATTTCCCTACATTAGGTAAACCAACAATACCACACTTCATTCCCATAAACTAAATCTCTCCTTATAAATAGTTATTAAATTCTAATCTATTAATAAATTTTTAATTTTGACTATATTTTTTGACAACCCAAATCATAGTATATCTAGAAAAACACAAAAATGCAAAGTAAATATGGTGAAATATGAATTTTTAATTAATTCACAATTAAATAGTAGATTAAAAAAATTTTGCCTATTTTAATTGTTGCGATTTCATTTATACATAAAAAATTCTTTTAACTCGCGGGCCAATTCTGCTCACAACTTCATAATTAATAGTCCCTATTTGATCAGCTAATTCCTGAGCTGTAATCTTTTCTTCACCATCTTGTCCTATTAATGTTGCTACATCACCCTTTTTAACTTCCATATTTGAAACATCAACCATAATTTGATCCATACAAACTCGACCTATTACTGGAGCACGCTGACCATTAATTAATACCTCAGCCTGATTAGATAGCCGGCGATCATACCCATCATAATATCCTACTGCTAAAGTAGCCACTTTTGTTTCTGTATCTGTAATATATGTACACCCATAACTAATATTAGTATTAGCAGTTACTGTTTTAACATGAACAACATGAGCTTTCCAACTTAATACTGGTTTTAAATCTAATTCCTGAGCTAAATCAGGTGCTGGCGGAAGCCCATATAAAGCAATTCCTAATCTAACCCGATTATAATGAGCTTCAGGAAAATTAATAACTGCAGCACTATTAGCAGCATGTATCATTGGAATCTCAATTCCTTCAGCTTTTAAATTATCTAATATACCATTAAATATCTTTAACTGTTCTTTAGTATATGCTCTATCTTCATCAGCCACTGCAAAATGAGTAAACACTCCTTCTACATTTAAACTTCTTAAACTAGCTATAGCTTTAATCTTTGCTGCTGGACGATTAGCAGCTAAAATACCAATTCTGCCCATACCTGTATCAACAGCAACATGTACTGTTATTTTTTGTCCTAATTGCTGGGTTATTTTAGCTGCTTTTTTAGCAAAATTAAGCGTATACATCACAGGAGTTAAATTATATTTAATAACTTCCTGAATCTGTTCTTCTAATAATGTGCCTAATACTAAAATTGATTCATTAATGCCTTCCTGCCGTAGTTCAATCCCTTCTTCTACAGTAGCTACTGCTAGCATATCAACTCCTACCTCAATAACTTTTTGAGCTATTTTAACAGCCCCATGACCATAAGCATTAGCTTTTACTACTGCTATAATATCACTATTAGCTTCTAATTTGTTTTTTACCTGCTGTAAATTATGTTCCACTGCATCTAACTCTATCTTGGCCCAAGTAGTTAAACCATCCATTTTACTCACAAAAATCACTCCTTTTTTCAAAGTTGTCTATATAGGGTTTCATTTTCTGTGGTCCAATTCAGGCATCTTTTCCCTTCCAACAAATCTTTTAATTTATTTCATTAAAGATTCCTGAATCCTCCCCAAGACAGTTACTCCTCTCACAATTAAAGTAATACTGTCATTAGATTGATATAAAATTGTTTCAGAGCGACCTTAAATCTAGTTTGTCAATGAGTCTTAACGAATTATAATAAAAAATGATTTCGAAAGTTTAATTTCAAATTTAATTAAACTAAATCATTTTTTATTATACGAGTTTTAGACGAATCAAACTAAATTTTTAAGCGAAGAAATTATTTTATATCAATTTCTAAAAGTTACACTTTATATAGATTATACGTTAGTTACTTTAAAATATAAAGTTTGAATCCCATAAGTTAATAGCAAACTCGCAAACAAAAGTAAACTTATTATTCCTAATTTAGGGTAAATAACTTCTACTAAATCAGCAAAAGAAAATTGTAATGTCGGAATAATTATAACAATTAGCATAATTAACATTTTTTCTCGACTATAATTAAACACTAATTTAAACCGATCTAATAAAGCATATAAATTGCAACTAGCTGTAGTCAACATCGCCAACCATAAAGTCAAAGCATATAAATAATAAAATTGAGGTTTGAAAATACTAACAGCTTTTAACATCGGTAACTGCTCGCCAATTATATATCCTTGAAATCCAATCAATATATAAGCAATTAAAAATGCCACCACACCTAATATTAAACCACCACTAATAATTCCCCAAACCACCTCTAGTTTACTAAATTTATTTAACAAAGGCAATAGTACTGCCATTGCTAAAACTAAATTATACCCTGTATAAGTAACAGCAGAAGAAAGCTGTTTTAAGCTAAAAGCAAACTGTAAATCATCTATTTTAAAATCTAATCCCAAAGAAAAACTAATTATTATCAATAATAAAGTTGGTATTAAAATACTATTTAAATTTAAAACACCTTCTAGTCCATATAAATTAGTTATGATTACAATTATTAAAGTTAAAGTTAGACCTAAATTATATCTTAAATCAAATAAATGATTAAAAATTTCTTTACTACCTACTAACATAATAATAAAGCTGCTTAATAAAAACAAAGTTAACATTAAATCAGCTGCTAACCCTAATTTTTTTCCTCCACAACAAAGAAAAAGATGAGAATAACTAGCTACTGCTAATTTTTCACTAATCAAAAAAATAATATTCCCTAAAACTGCAAATAATAATCCAGTTATTAAAGTTAGTATTAATCCTTTCGAACCATAAATTACAAAAAAATTTAAAATTTCTTGTCCCGAGACAAATCCCGCCCCAATAACAGCTCCCACATAAGTAAAAGCTATTTTTATAATTCCCCTCATTTACCTTTTCCCCCTTCTAAGAATTTATATTATTTTAGAACAAAATTTAACTTAGAAAAAATTAACAATTAAATTTTGTTTTCTGCTACATATTATTTAAACGTTAGCATTAAAATAGTAATAATCTTTCTCTCAGAATATAAGAAAAAAGGGGGCAGATATAATTGAAATTATTTAATAGCTATCCTAAAAAAATAAAAACTAATAAAGTACATATTGACGAACCGCAAGCTGCAGTATATTTAAAAAAAATAATTAGCAAGCAACTATTAACTACTTGTCACTCTCCTAAGTCATTAGTTGTGTTTTGCATTGGCACAGACCGTTCTACTGGAGATGCTTTAGGACCTTTAGTTGGAAGTGAACTAAACAGTTTTAAGCTCACAAAAAAAATAAAAGTATATGGTACTTTAGATAATCCAATCCATGCTACTAATATTAAAACTAAAATAAAAGAGATAAAATATAAACATAAAAAAGCAGTTATTATTGCTGTTGATGCTGGATTAGGAAG